>CADEGR010000014.1:0-2054 GCA_902826935.1 uncultured Alphaproteobacteria bacterium
AAACGACGATGGTCCGCGGTCACCCCGCAATCTTCCGCCTGGCCAGGCAAAAGCGCGCGATCCGCGCCCGTTGTTCGTCGCTCAACACCGGTCGATCCACAGCCTTCCTCCGCTTTTTGGCTTTGAATCAGAAGGTTAGATAAAACACAAGCGGTCGATGCTCATTGTCAACAAGCCCTAGGTTGTTGATGATGCATCAACCTCGCCAGACACATCTGATCGATATGTCTGGGTCGATGCACTAGCTAGCTCGCCTCGGACAGGCGCGCGGCCTGGTCGTCCGCGATCAGGGCATCGATGATCTCATCCAGCGCCTCGCCGTTCAGGACCTTCTCCAGCTTGTACAGGGTCAGGTTGATCCGATGGTCGGTGCAGCGGCCTTGCGGGAAATTGTAGGTGCGGATCCGCTCCGAACGGTCACCTGAACCGACCTGGCCCCGGCGGCTCTGGGCGCGCTCGGCGTCGAGCTCGGCGCGCTGCAGGTCGTAGAGCCGGGCGCGCAGGATCTTCATCGCTTTCGCCTTGTTCTTGTGCTGCGACTTCTCGTCCTGCTGGGTGACCACCAAGCCGCTCGGCAGATGGGTGATCCGGACCGCGCTGTCGGTGGTGTTGACCGACTGGCCGCCCGGGCCGCTCGACCGATAGACGTCGATCCGCAGATCCTTGTCCTCGATCCTGACGTCGACCTCCTCGGCCTCGGGCAGGACGGCCACGGTCGCGGCCGAGGTGTGGATCCGGCCGGAGCCCTCGGTCGCCGGCACCCGCTGCACCCGGTGCACGCCTGCTTCATATTTCAGCCGGGCGAACACGCCCTGGCCGTTGATCGACACGATCACTTCCTTGAGCCCGCCGAGGCCGGTGTCGCTGACCGAGATCGGCTCGAAGCGCCAGCCATGCAGCTCGGCGTAGCGCTCATACATGCGGTACAAATCACCCGCGAACAAAGCGGCCTCCTCGCCGCCGGTGCCGGCCCGGATTTCCAGGATGGCACTCTTGTCGTCGGCCTCGTCCTTGGGCAGGAGCGCCACCATGACCGCCTGCTCGAGCGCCGGCAGCCGCTCGGCCAGCTCGGCCTGCTCCGCCTCAGCCAGAGCGCGCATCTCGGCATCCAGGCCGCTGTCCGCCAGCATCTGCTCGAGGCTGGCCAGCTCCTCGCGCGCGGCGCGCCAACGCTCGATCTGCTCGACCACCGTCTCCAGATCGGAAAACTCCTTGGCCAGCCGTGCATAGGCCTCGCCGCTGGCTGACGCCATCAGGTCGCTCAATTCGCGATAGCGGCCAACTATTGCGTCCAGCTTGGTCTCGTAGGCCTGCGCCCGATCCGCGCTCATGCTCGCCCGATCCGAAAGGAGAGTGGTTCCGCTGCAGGCCAGAGAAAGCCGATCGCACGCGGTTCGGCAAGGGGCTGGAGGCGGCTTGGCCTGGCACACCCGCTTTGCGGTTGTACAAGCACCAGCCGGTGGCACTCGACAGCCCGCCCGCCTTGCGGGATAAGGCGTCAAGCCGCCGGCGCGCCGGCGCAGCATGTCTCGAGTCGGAGGTCGCCGCTGTCCCATGACAAGCTCGAAATTCTGGTGCCTCGCCGGTGCCGCCCTGCTGCCGGCCATGATCCTGTCGGCCGGGATGCCGGCGATGGCCGCTGACCCGCCACCGCGCCAGCTCTCGGTCAATGGCCATGGCGAGGTCGCGGCGCCGCCGGATCTGGCGGTGATCAGCCTGGGCGTCGAAGCGCGTGCCGACACTGCCAAGGCGGCGCTGGCCGAAAACAGCAAGGCCATGGCTGCGGTGCTGGCGCGCTTGCAGGCGGTCGGGGTGGCGGAAAAGGACGTCCAGACCACGGCTTTCAATATCTGGCCGGTGCAGAGCAACGACCCGGAGGGTCGCGAGCCGCCCAAGACGATCGGCTACCAGGTCAGCAATCAGGTCACGGTGCGGCTGCGCCAGATCGACCGGGTTGGCGCCGTTCTCGACCAGCTCGTCCAAGAAGGCGCCAACTCCATGACCGGCCTGGCCTTCCAGGTGGCCGAACCCGAGCCGCTGCAGCAGCAGGCGCG
>CADEGR010000014.1:2154-6062 GCA_902826935.1 uncultured Alphaproteobacteria bacterium
TCATGGCCGGTGATCCGCACCCGGCTGCCGGCCGGCAGCTCCGGTCCCTGCACGCTCCACCAGCCGTCGCCGATCCGGGCGCGGCCGCGGCCGTTCTCGATGGCGCTGGCCAGCGTCACGGTCTGGCCGACCAGCTGCTCGGCGCGGCGATTGAGGTTCGGCCGATCGGACGGCGTCTCCAGGCGGGCGCGCAGGCGGAGCCAGGCCAGGACCGCCAGAACCGCCAGCGCGCCGAAGGCCGTCAGCTGAAGCTGCCAGGCGAGCGTCGGCCATGCGAGCAGCAAGAGGCCGGTCACGCCGGCGCTGGCGGCGAACCAGACGAACACGAAGCCGGGCGCGAACACCTCCAGCCCGGCCAGCAGGATCGCCAGCAGCCACCAATGCCAGTAAGCGAGCCCGCTCACGGCTCGGCCTGGCCCCAAGGCTGCGGCGTTGGCGCTGGCCGGCGCGCCGCCGGCGGCCGTGGCGCCGCGCCGTTGCCATTCGGGGCGAGGGCCTCCTTGGCCAGCTCCGCGATCCCGGCGATCGAGCCCATGAGGCCGGTGGTATCCAGCGGCAGGATCAGGGTCTTTTGCTGCGGGCTGCTGGCGAAGGCGCCCAGCGCCTCGACATATTTCTGCGCGACGAAATAGTTGATCGCCTGGATGTCGCCGCCGGCGATCGCGGCCGAGACCATGGTCGCGGCCTTGGCTTCTGCCTCGGCCAGGCGCTCGCGCGCCTCGGCATCGCGAAAGGCTGCCTCGCGCCGGCCCTCGGCCTGCAGGACCGCTGCCTGCTTCTCGCCATCCGCCTTCAGGATCGCCGCCGCCTTGGCGCCCTCGGCCTCCAGAATCTCGGCCCGCTTGTCGCGCTCCGCCTTCATCTGGCGCGCCATCGACGCGACCAGATCGGCGGGCGGGCTGATGTCCTTGATCTCGATCCGGGTGACCTTGATGCCCCAGGGTGCCGTCGCCTCGTCGACCACCCGCATCAGACGACCATTGATCTCGTCGCGCCGGGAGAGCAGCTCGTCCAGATCCATCGAGCCCATCACGCTGCGGATATTGGTCATGGTCAGCGCCAGGATCGCATCGTGCAGGCCGCGCACCTCATAGGCCGCCTTGGCCGCATCCAGGATCTGGTAGAACACCACGCCATCGGCCGTGACCATGGCATTGTCGCGCGTGATCACCTCCTGCGACGGCACGTTGGCCACCTGCTCCATCATGTTGAGGCGGGCGCCGATCCGATCGACGAAGGGCACGATCAGATTGAGCCCGGGGCGGAGCGTGCGGGTGTAGCGGCCGAATCGCTCGACCGTGCATTCCATGCCTTGCGGCACCGAGCGCACGCCCATGATCAGGCTGAGCGCCACCAGCAGGAGCAGCGCGATCACCAGGACGGTGCCGCCATCGGGCGCTAGCAGAGGCTCCATCGTCCATGCTCCAAGGCTGTGCCGACGCGAACGGCCGCCACTTAGGGCTGGCGCCAGGCAGCTGTCAACCAGGGGTATTGTGACGCCCGGCTACCGATCGGCCGCCTGGGCCGCGCCGGCGCGGCAATCGGGCGGGCTCTGGCGGCTCAGATGCGCCAGGGTCGCATCCATCCGCAGATCGCCGAAATCGATATGCATGCCAATGATCACGCCGGATTCGTGCAGCAGCATGTCGCGCTGCAGGAGCGGCGCTGCAGCCGGATCGGCGACGGGAAAGTAGTCGATATGGATCGGATAGATCCGGCCGCGCGGCAGCGAGTCGGAGCGGGTCTGGGCGAGCAGCCGGTCAATGTCCGGGACCTTGGGATCATCCGGATTCGCCTCGACCGGCTGGCTGATCCGGGCTAGGGCGCGATAGGCATCGAGATTGGCGCCGTCGAACACGATCGTGACCAGCTCGCGCCGGCCGCGCCTGGCGGCGCCGATCAGCTGGCGCAGATGCTGCACCGGAAAGACGGTCTGGCGCGGCAGATCGATCACCTGCGATTGCGGCGCCTGGAAGCTTGCCGCCAGCACCCGGCCTTCCTGCTTGACCTGGCCGATCACGTCGGCGTCGTTGTCCGGATGGCGACGGCTATAGGCGAAGCTGAAGCGCTGCTCGTCGAGCTGCTCGGTGCCGCGATAGAGGACGCTGCTTTCGGGGCGGCCGCCCGAGGGCCGCTCGAGATGGACGGTCAGGCGTTCCTGCAGGGTCCAATCCTGGCAGCTCTTGACCAGGTCGATCTGCAGCGTCCCTTGGGCGCTGTCGAAGGAAGGGGTGAGATAGCCGCTGGGCTCGACCACGTAGTCGGCCTGGTGCGCCAGCAGATCGCCGGTCCGCTCGCCCCGATCGCCACGATCGAGCAGCGACCCCCGGTCCCGGCGCTCGCCGTAAGCTTCGCCAGGGCGCTCGCGATAGTTGCGCAGCCGCTCGCTGAACGTCTGGGCGCGCTCCTCGGCCGAGCGGGCCCAGCCCTCGGCCCGGTCGGTCCGGCGATCGGCATAGTCCCGCACCCGGTCGCCGAAGCTGCCGCCCTGATCATCGCAGGCCACCAGCAACCAAAGCGGCAGAGTGACGAAAATCCCTAGGAAAAGCCGTGCGCTGGGCACGATCCTTCGCCTTCCAGCTCATCTTTCCGCCTGAACGTGGCGCAAACTGGCCAGCAGGTCAACCGCGCCGGCGGCGGCGCGGCCGCTGACCGGCCGCCTCGGCACCGGCGGCGAGGTCGGATGGGGTCGGCAGGGCAACCGCCTTGGCCAGCTCCGGATACGCCTCGGTGCTGTGCGGCACGCCCATGGCGCCGACGAAATGCTCCTGGAAACGCGGCTCGACCGCGGTCTCGATCTTCTCGATCCGGCGCACCAGCTGCTCGATCTCGGCGCGCGCGGCGTGGTTGAGGAGCGCGATCCGGGCGCCGGTGCCGGCGGCATTGCCAGCCGAGCTGACCTGATCCAGGGCGCAGTCGGGGATCAGGCCGAGCACCATGGCGTATTTGCCGTCGATATGGCTGCCGAAGGCCCCTGCCAGCACCACCCGCTCCACCCGGGCAGCGCCTGCATGGTCCATGAGCAGACGAGCACCCGCCCACAGGGCGGCCTTGGCCAGCTGGATCGCGCGGACATCGGCCTGGGTGATCCGGAGCTCGGGCTCGCTGGCCTGGAGCAGGTAGCTGAAGGTCCGGCCATCCGGCTGGATCCGCGGCGAACGGCCGGCCAGGCTGCCATCGATCGTGCCATCGGCCCGGATCACGCCAGCCAGGAACAGCTCGGCCAGGATCTCGATAATGCCCGAGCCGCAGATGCCGGTGACGCCGAGCCCCGCGGTCGCCGCGGCAAAGCCTGGATCATCCGACCAGAGCTCGGCGCCGATCACCTTGAAGCGCGGCTCGAGGGTCGAAGGATCGATCCGGACCCGCTCGATCGCTCCTGGTGCCGCCCGTTGACCGCAGGAGATCTGGGCGCCCTCGAACGCCGGCCCGGTCGGCGAGGACGCGGCCAGCAGCCGATCCCGGTTGCCGAGCACCAGCTCGGCATTGGTGCCGACATCGACGATCAGGGTCAAAGGCTCAGCCGTTTGCGGCGCCTCGGCCAGCACGACTGCGGCGCAGTCGGCGCCGACATGGCCGGCGATGCAGGGCAGGGCATAGATCCGGGCGGACGGGCTGACGCCGGCCAGGGCCAGCTCGGCGGCGGTGCAATGCATGGCACCGTCGGTCGCGAGCGCGAAGGGCGCGCCGCCGAGCTCGGTCGGATCGATGCCGAACAGCAGATGATGCATGACCGGATTGCCGACCACGGTCAGCGCCAGGATCTCGTCGGCCGGCACCGCCGCCGCTTCGGCCAGCTCCCGGCTGAGCGCGCCCAGCGCCTGGCGGACCGCGCCAGTCAGCTCGGCATCGCCGCCCGGGTTGAGCATGATATAGCTGACCCGGCTCATCAGGTCCTCGCCGAAGCG
>CADEGR010000014.1:6162-57637 GCA_902826935.1 uncultured Alphaproteobacteria bacterium
CGGCCAGCTGCCATTGCTCGGCGAGGGCCTGCTCGAGGCGGCGCAGATCGCTGGCCGGCTGGTGCAGGTCCGGCTCAGCGACCTGCACATAATGGAGCCGCACGACCGGATCCAGCGCGATCGGCCGGAGATCGGCCGCCTTGCGCACCACCTGGCGGTGCACCTGGCTGTCGGCCGGCACATCGACCACCAGATCGCCCATGAGGCAGGCCTGGCAGCCGAGCCGGCGGCCGCCTGCCAAGCCCTTGCGCGCGGCATAGCGGGCCTCGACCGGCGAGGCCAGCGAGACATGGCCGGCCTTGGCGCTGATGCCGTGCTTGGCGAACTCGCCCTCGGCCGGGATCACCTGGCAGCGGCCGCACAAGCCGCGGCCGCCACAGATCGAATCGAGATCGACGCCAAGCCGGCGCGCCGCCTGCAGCAAGGGCGTGCCAAGCGGGAACCGGCCGCGCTTGCCCGAGGGCGTGAAGACGATGCGGGCGGTTTCGCTCACCTCGGGGCCAGCGTCAGGCGGAGGGGCGCGCCCGGCGGCGCTCGCGCCGGCCGGCCTCGGCCACGCTGCCTGCCGGCGCCGGCTCGCGATAGGTTCGCAGCCAGCGGCGGCAATCCTGGTCATGGCCAAGCAGCACGTCGGCGCCCCTGACCGCGGCCATCTCCTCGGGATGCAGGGGATTCATGATCGCCGAGGTCATGCCCGCACCGCTTGCCATGGCCAGGAACGCGGCGTTCATGCCGTGCCGGTTCGGCAGGCCGAAGCTGACATTGGAGGCGCCGCAGGTGGTGTTGACCTTGAGCTCGGTGCGCAGCCGCCGGATCAGATGGAAGGCGGCCTTGCCGGCATTGCCGAGGGCGCCGATCGGCATGACCAGCGGATCGACCACGATATCGGCGCGCGCGATGCCGTAATCGGCGGCGTGCTCGACGATCTTCCTCGCCACATCGAAGCGGACGTCCGGATCCTCGGAGATGCCGGTCTCGTCGTTGGAGATCGCGACCACGGCGGCGTTGTATTTCTTGACCAGCGGCAGGACCGCCTCCAGCCGCTCGGTCTCGCCGGTCACCGAATTCACCAGAGGCTTGCCCTGGTAGACGGCGAGGCCCGCCTCGAGGGCGGCCACGATCGAGCTGTCGATCGCCAGCGGCAGATCGGTCAGGGACTGCACCAGCTGGATGGTCTGGGCGAGGATGGCCGGCTCGTCGGTCAGCGGAATGCCGGCATTGACGTCCAGCATGCTGGCGCCGGCGGCCACCTGGGCCAGGGCATCGGCCTCGACCTGGCTGAAATCGCCGGTTGCCATCTGCGCCGCCAGCTTCTTGCGGCCGGTCGGATTGATCCGCTCGCCGATCACGCAAAACGGCCGCTCGAAGCCGATCACGACCTCCCGGGTCGCCGAGCTGAGCACGGTGTCGGTCATGGGCTCACTCCGTCATCGTCCGCTGCGGCGGCTGGCGGCATCGATGCAGATCATGCCGCACCGGCGGCGCCGGCGGGGGGGATCAAGGCGGCGCGGCGGGCCGCGCCAGCCGTCAGGCCGCCGCCGTGCGCTGATTGTGCCGCCGCGCCAGCCACTCCTTGGCGGTCTCGACCGCGACCGCGGCGTCCCGGCAATAGGCATCGGCGCCGATCGCCTCGGCAAAGGTTTCGTTCAGCGGCGCGCCGCCGACCAGCACGATATAGTCGTCGCGAAGGTTCTTCTGCTTGAGCGTGTCGATCACGACCTTCATGTAGGGCATGGTCGTGGTCAGGAGCGCCGACATGCCGAGAATGTCCGGCTTGTGCTCCTCGAGCGCCGCCAGATACTTCTCGACCGCGCAGTTGATGCCGAGGTCGATCACCTCGAAGCCGGCACCCTCCATCATCATGGAGACCAGGTTCTTGCCGATGTCGTGGATGTCGCCCTTGACCGTGCCGATCACCATCTTGCCCATCGGCGGGGCGCCGGTTTCGGCCAAAAGCGGCCGCAGGATGGCCATGCCGCCCTTCATAGCATTGGCGGCCAGCAGGACCTCGGGCACGAACAGGATGCCGTCGCGAAAGTCGACGCCGACGATGGTCATGCCGGCGACCAGCGCCTCGGTCAGCACCCGATAGGGCGTCCAGCCGCGCTCCAAGAGGATCCGCACGCCCTCTTCGACCTCGTCCCGGAGGCCGTCATAGAGGTCGTCCTGCATCTGCTTGACCAGCTCGTCGTCATCGAGCGAGCGGAGATCCAGATCGTCAGTCTCGGCCATCGGCACCATCCCGGCATGAGGACACGCACATCGCCTCAGTCTCCCAGACCATAGCTAGGTCGCCGGGTCGCCAACGGCTTGCGTGCCCGCGACCCGGAGTGGAGCCAATGCGACATACGCATTCCCCCGTTGCCGTGCAAGGCCGATGCCGCGGCGGGCGGGCCGACCAGCTGGCATCTTGCCTGATCTTGGTTAACCGGCGGTTAAGGCTCACTGGCCGGCCAGCGCGGCGTCGGCCGCGGCGGGGGTGAAGAAGCGGCGGCCCGCGGCCCGCTGGTTCTCGTAGATCGAGCCCTGATTTGGCGCGGGCGGCAGCGGCAGGCGCACCGGCACCGGGGCGAGCCGCGGTCCGGCGGGCTCGGTGCCGGTGAGCAGCTGCGCCTGGTAGGCGGCAAAGTCCTTGACCCCAAGCAGTGGCCAGGCATCGGCCGCCCGATATTGATGCAGCAGCAGGCGGCGCGGCCGGCCGGAGGTGTTGGTCGCCGAGCCGTGGATCAGACGGGCATGGTGCACCGTGATCGAGCCGGCGGGGCCGGTCAGCGGCACGGCCTGGTCGAGCATGACATCCTCGGGCCGCATGGCGCCGCAGAACACGCCCGCATGGTGATGGTCGAAGATCGGCCCGAGGTGGCTGCTGGGGACCACCAGGAGCGGCCCGTTCGCCTCGTCGACGTCGTCCAGCATGACGCCGACCGCGGCCAGATCGTCATTGGTATGGGGGTAGAAGGCCCAGTCCTGGTGCCACTCGACCGGGGCGCCGTAGCCCGCCGCCTTGAGGTTGAGCTTGCTGACATCGAAGCGGATCGCCGGCCCGAGCAGCGCCTCGAGGACCGCAAGGATCGCCGGATGCCGGACCAGGGCGGCATAGGCCGGATCGTGGCGATCGGGGTTCTTGATCCGGCGGACCCGCGGCTCGGCCGGCGAATGGCTGTCCTCGAGGTCGTAGATCTCGTCATGCCGGTCGAGGGCGCGCGCCCGCTCGACGAAGCCCTCCGTGACCCGCCGCAGCGCCGCGACCTCGGCCGGCGCCAGGACGTCCGGCACGACCAGATAGCCTTGGGCGCGGTAGAAGGCGATCGCCTGTTCGTCGAGCATCAGATTGGCTCCCCGATCCTCGCCCGCGCACACCACCGGCAGGCGTTGCCCTCGATGCTGCGCGCAGGCCAAAGCGCCGTCAATCGGCCCAGGACCCGGCCCCTACATCGCGGTGAAGCCGCCATCAGCCAGCAGGACCTGGCCGCAGATCAGATCCGACGCGCCGGAGGCCAGGAACAGCACCAGATCAGCGATCTCGACCGGCTGGCCGAACCGGCCGAGCGGCATCTTGTCGAGCATCGGCTGGCTCTTCTTGGGATCGCCCCAGACCTTCTGGCCCATGTCGGTCATGATGATGGTCGGGCAGACGGCGTTGCACTGGATGTTGTGGCGCGACCATTCCGCGGTCATCGCCTTGGTCAGCATGTTCAGGCCGCCCTTCGAGGCGGAATAGGCGGCATGGTCGTCGAGCGCCACCACGCCCGATTGCGAGGAGATGTTGATCACCTTGCCGCGCCGCTGGGCGATCATGGCCGGGGCCAGCGCCTGCGCCAGCAGGAAGGGTGCGCGCAGGTTGACCGCCATGATCCGGTCCCAATCGGCGGCGGTGGTGTGGACGATGTCCTTGATCACCGTGATGCCGGCATTGTTCACCAGGATGTCGATCGTGCCGAGCTGGGCCTGGGCGTGGCGCGCCGCCTCGCCGGGGCCGTCGACCGTGCCGAGATCGGCCTCGATGATCGCCGCCCGCCGGCCCGCGACCTCGACCGCGGCACGGGCCTCCGCCAGCCCCTCCGGGTCGCGCCCGACCACCGCTATGTCCGCGCCGGCATCGGCCAGCACGCGCACGATCTCCAGGCCGATGCCCCTGGAGCCGCCGGTCACCAGGGCCCGGCGGCCATGCAAGGAAAATCGCTCGACGAATGCCGCCATGGCTGCCTCCCCTGAGCCCGCTCCCGGCTGGATCGTAGGCAGCTTGGCGACCGGCCGCAACGGCCGCCCGGCGCCGGCTCAGGCGAGATCGCTGCGCCGGACCGTGGCATCGGGCCGCTTGGCGACCTCGGGCAGGAGCCTGGTGCCGAGGCCTGGCCCGCTCATCGGGTAGATCTGGCCCGCCTCGATCCGCGGCAGCTCGGTCACCAGCTCCCGGTACCAGCCGGTATAGAAGGCGCGCACGCTCTCCTGGATCAGGGCGTTGGTGGCGTTGAGCGAGAGATGGCACGATGCCGTGAACACCACCGGCCCGGTGCAGTCATGGGGGGCGACCGGCAGCTGATAGGCCTCCGCCATGGCCGCGATCTTGCGCGCCTCCGACAAGCCGCCGACCCAGGCGATGTCGAGCATCACGACGCCGGTCGCCCGGCTCGCCATCAGCTCCTTGAACACCGGCCGGGTCGCCAGGGTCTCGCTGGCGCAGATCGGCACGTCGGTGCAGGCCGCGAGCTCGGCGACCGCCTCGAAATCGGTCATCCGGATCGGGTCCTCGAACCAGAATGGCGCGAACGGCTCGAGCGCCCGGAAGATCTGACGGGCCGGCCGCGGCGTCCATAAGGAATGCAGCTCGACCATGACATCCATCCGGTCGCCGACCGCGGCCCGGATCTGCTCGAACGGCCGAACCGCGCGCTTGAGGTCATCCGCCCCGATGGCGAGCCCGCCCGACGCCTCGGCCGCGAAGTCGAACGGCCAGATCTTCATGCCGGTGATGCCCTGCTCGAGCAGGCTTTGGGCCAGCTCCCCGGCGCGCTCCAGGAACGCCTCCAGGTCCTCATAGGGTCCGGCCTGGCTGTCCAGCCCCCAATTGCCGGTCAGCTGGCCCTTGCTCTGGCGGACATAGCGGTAGCCGGCGCAGGTGTTGTAGGTCCGGATCGAGGGCCGAGACAGGCCGCCCAAGAGCTGGTGGATCGGCTGGCCAGTCGCTTGGCCGAACAGGTCCCAAAGGGCGATGTCGATCGCCGAGAGCCCGCGCATCTCGGCGCCGGAGGAGGCAAAGCCAAGGTACCAGCCGAGGAGCGCCTTGGAATGCTTGTCGATGGCGAGCGCATCCTGGCCCAGCAGCATCGGCGCCGCCGTCTCATGGACATAGGCCGCGACCGCGTTGGCGCCCATGAAGGTCTCCCCCAGGCCGATCAGGCCCTGATCGGTATGGACCTGGACCCAGAGCAGGTTCGGGAATTCCTCGAGCTGAATGGTCTCGATGGCGGTGATGTGCACGACGTTTGTCTCCCTGTTATCCCGATTTCTGCAGATTCGGCGCCTCCGCACGATCGGCCACCCGCTGCCGAAGCCTGCCGGAAACTTGGGTTCGTTGGGGTTTGATGGTATCAATTTTCAGGCTGAGGCACTGCATTTGGCGCAGAAAGCTATTGATGGGAGGCGGCCCATGACCGGGGCCATGCAGCGGCGGTTGGCGGCAATTCTGGCCGCGGACGTGGTCGGCTATAGCAAGCTGATGGGCCAGGACGAAGCCGGCACGCATGGGCGCCTGAAGGCGCATCGCAAAGACTTCATCGAGCCGCTGATCGCCGAGCATGGGGGTCGGATCGTCAAGCTGACGGGCGATGGCGTCCTGGTCGAATTCCCGAGTGCCGTCGAAGCGGTCCTCTGCGCCACAACAATCCAGCGTGGCATGGCCAAGCGAAATGAGGGCGAACCGCCTGAGCGGCGCATCGATTTTCGAATCGGCATCAATCTTGGCGACATCATCTTCGATGAGGGCGACATCTATGGTGATGGTGTCAACATTGCTGCACGTCTGGAGGGATTGGCCGAGCCTGGCGGTATTTGCCTTTCACGCACCGTCTACGATCATGTCCGTGCCAAGGTCGATCTAGGTTTCGAATCGCTAGGCGAGCATCGGGTCAAGAACATAAGCGATCTAGTTGCTGTCTATCGTGTGCTGCCAAGCGGAGCGACTAGGATCACCAAACAACCCCGCCAACGTCTACGTCATAGGCAAAAGGAGTTATGGCTAGCCGCAACATTCGCTCTGCTGATTGTTGGCGGCGGCACTTGGTGGGCGGCGCCCAAGCTTGGCGGGCTATTTGATGAAGATGCCAAGGTGTCGACACAGGCGGCGGGGTTGCCGTTGCCCGAAAAACCCTCGGTCGCGGTGCTCCCATTCGACAACCTTTCCGGCGAGCCCCGCTTCGACCGTCTCGCCGCTGGCCTTCACGAGGATATCATCACGGACCTGTCGCGCTACCGCGACCTGTTCGTGATCGCCCGAAATTCGACCGAAGGCTACAAAGGCAAATCAGTAGATATTCGCCAGGTCGCCCAAGAGCTGGGTGTTCGCTATGTCATGGAAGGCAGCCTTCAGGCTGATGCCAAACGCATACGCATTACTGCGCAGCTGATCGATGGCGCCAGTGGCGCGCACGCTTGGTCAGAACGTTATGATCGCCCCATTGATGATGTGTTCGTTATCCAGGATGAGGTAACGCAGGCTATTGTTGCGAGGCTTGCAGGAACACATGGTGAAGTTGCAAACAGCGAGCGCCAGCTTGCCAAGCGCAAAACCACCAATAGTCTCAAAGCATATGAACTTTACCTCATTGCTGTTGAGGGGAATGACAAATATACTGAAGAAGATGCCAAGAAAAGCGAAGATATGTTGAGCAAAGCTATTGGGCTTGATCCAAATTTTGCAATGGCTTACGTGCAGCTTGCGTGGACATATGAACGCTATATTAGCTACGGCTGGAATCTGCCAACCGATGAGGCCTATGCGCGCTGGCTCAAGGCGTCGCAGAAAGCCTTGGAACTGGACCCATTGAATGCGCCCGCGCATATGACCCTTGGCTGGTACTATTCATACAAGAGTGACTTCGCTCGTGCGCTCGTCGAAATGAAGACGGCCATAAATCTCGCGCCGAACAGCGCCGATAATCTGATTCACGCCGCCGGCCTGCTGCCCTGGTTGGGTCAGCCGGAAATGGCTTTGGAGAACGTCGAGCGTGCTTTGCGGCTCAACCCTCGTTACCCAGATTGGTGGCTGAATAGCATGGGTACGGCGTACTTTTATGCCGGTCAGTTTGCCGAAGCACTCAAGACAAGGAAGCGAGAGCCAGAACCTTGGATGGCGGATCTGGCGATGGCGTATGCGCAAACTGGCAATCATGAACAAGCGTCGAAAGCGGCGGCCGACTTATTGACCAAGGAACCAGATTATTCAGCCGAAAGAACATTGAGCGACTACGGCACCTTCGCCCGCGACGAGGAACTCAACCTCTTTCTCGACAGCCATCGCAAGGCCAAGCTGCCGGTTTGCGCCACCGATGCCCAACTCACGAAATATGCCAACATGACCCACCTGCCGACGTGCGACGCCGAGCGGGCCCGCTCCTGATCCCTCACTTCGTCGGCAGCTGGTAGCCTTGGCTGGCGAGGCGGATGCGGTAGAGGCCGGAGCCGGCGGTGACGTAGAGCAGGTTGCTGTCCTGGCCGCGGCCGAAGGCGAGGTTGGTGGGCAGGATCTGGCCGGTCGGGATGAAGGCCAGCTCCTTGCCGCCGGGGGTGTAGGCGTAGATCCCGGGCGCGTCGATGCGGCGGACGGCGGCGTAGACGTTGCCGGCGGTGTCCGCGGCCAGGCCGTCGGCGCTGTCGAAGGGCTCGAAATTGACGAACTCGCGGCGGTTGCTGGCGGTGCCCTCGGGCGAGAGGTCGTAGGCCCAGATCACCATGGCGCCGCGCTGGGTCGCCTCGGTCTCGCCCAGGCGCGTGAAGTCGAGCGCGCCATTGTCGTTGCTGACCACGTACAGGGTCCGCTGGTCGGGCGAGATCAGGAGGCCGTTGGGCTTGCCGGCGTCCGAGATGATGCGCGCGACCTGGCCGTTCTGGTCGACCCGGTAGACGCTCATGGTCGGCTGCCAGACCGGCTCGTGGCCGAGATAGCGGGGATCGGTGAAGTAGATCCGGTCCTGGGCGTCGATCGCGACGTCGTTCGGGCTGTTGAACGGCCGGCCCTCATAGAGCGAGGCGAGGATGAAGGAGCGGCCGGTCGCCATGTCGGTCATGGTGATCCGCTGGCCGCCGAAATCGGCGCCCTCGGCCGCCACCAGATTGCCGGTGCCGTCGAACTTCAGGCCGTTCGACATGCCGCTCGGCGAGCGGAAGATGGTGGTCGCGCCGCTCGTCGGGTCGTAGCGCCAGATGATGCCGGCCTGGGGCAGGGGATTGTCGCCGGTCCGGCAGCCGCTGGTGAAGGTGATGTCGCTGAAATAGACCTGCCCGTCGGGGGCGACCGCGACGCCTTCGGGGAAGCAGGCGCCATCGAACAGCAGCTCGAGGCGCGCATCCGGCGGCACGACCGCCGGGTCGCCGGTCGGCGGCGCGAAGCTGGTCGGCTGCTGGCCTTGCGCTGGACCGGCCGGGCTGGCCAGCGCCGCGAGGACCAGCAGCGCACCCACGCCTCCGGCCACGCCGGTCCGCCTCGCGCGGCGCACGCGGCGCCCCAGCTGCTGCCACATGATCGCTCCAATCCCTGCCGGGTGTCGCCGCCGCTGCGCCAGGAAGCCCGGCCGCCGGCCAGCGCCGCACCGCAATCGCCATCCCCTCGAACGGCCGCATGCTAGGTCGGGCAGCGCCGGCTGGCAATCGTCCGCGGGCGCCGAGGCGTCAGGACGGCCCGCGAGGGCGGATGGCTCGCCAGCCCGCGGGCGATCGCCTAAGCTGGCCGCAGCGGTCCGGCCGCGCCATGCCGGCGGGCCAAATGCCGCAGCTGCAAAGGAGCGCCCATGTCCGATCTGTTCGACCTCAGCGGCAAGGTCGCCCTGGTCACCGGCAGCTCGCGCGGCCTAGGCGCGGCGATCGCCGAAGCCTTGGCCAGCCATGGCGCCCTGGTGCTCCTGAACAGCCGCGATCCGGCCGCGCTCGAAGCCCGCGCGGCGGCCTTGCGCGCCGCCGGCCATGCCGCCGAGACCCTGCCCTTCGACGTCACCGATCCGGCCGCGGTCAAGGCGGCCTTCGAGGCGATCAAGGCGCGCCACGGCCGGCTCGACATCCTGGTCAACAATGCCGGCGTCCAGCACCGGGTGCCGCTGACCGAGTGGCAGGACGAGGATTGGAACCGGGTGATCGAGGCGAACCTGTCCGCCTGCTTCCGCCTGGCGCGCGAGGCGGCGCGGCTGATGCTGGCCCAGGGATCCGGCCGGATCATCAATACCGGCTCGGTCGGCGCGATCCTGGCCCGGCCGACCATCCACGCCTACATCGCCGCCAAGGGCGGGCTGCATGCTTTGACCCGCTCGCTCGCCGCCGAGCTCGGGCCCAAGGGCATCACCGTGAACGCGCTGGCGCCCGGCTATTTCGCGACCGAGCTGAACACCGCCCTGCTCAAGGATGCCGAGTTCACCGCCTGGGTCGAGCGCCGCACGCCGCTCGGCCGCTGGGCCGAGCCGGCGGAGCTGGGCGGCGCCGTGGTGTTCCTGGCGGCCAAGGCCGGCTCCTACGTCAACGGCCATGTGCTCGCGGTCGACGGCGGCCTGTCGGTGACGCTCTAGCGGCGGGCCGCGGCCGGGACCCACAGGGCGTCCGGCCAGGCCTCCAGCGCCAGCGGGCTATCGCGCTTTTGCAGCAGGAAGAACTGCGAGCGCGGCGTGGTGTCGGTGACCACCAGGTGGAACGCCGCGCGCTCGCCCGGCGCCAGCAGGCCGCCCGAGAACTGGACCTCGTCATAGGGCTCGCGCACCTCCGCCGCCTCGGCGAAGCGGTCGGAGCGGAACGGCCGGCCGGCGCTGCTCGCCTGGCCGAAGGACAGGCCGTCGCCAAACGGGCTCTGGAGATCGGCGAACTCGCGCAGCTCGAGCGTGAACAGCGACCAGGCCTGGCTGGTGCGGTTGCGCACGATCTTGGTGAGCGCGAAGCCGACCGCGTGCTGGCTCGAGATCCGGTTGCCGAAGCGATGGCGCATGCCGCGGATCGCCAGGATCGCCGGGCCATCGTCCGTGATCTCCTCCTCGAGCACGAACGGATCGGCCAGCGTGCCGCTGCCCCGGCCCGCCAGCAGGCGAAAGCCGCCCAGCTCGTCGCTGAAGGTCAAGCCGCCCAGATGCAGCTCCCGGGCGGCAGCGCCTGGGAGCCAGCCCAGCAGCAGCCCGAGGACCAGGACGCCGGTCCAGCGCAGTCGCGCGGCGGCGCGATGGCCGATCTCCGCACGTCGCCCGCTGGTTGCCATCAATGCCTCCCCGAGCGCCGTCAACGGGCGTCCCGGCGACGATTGTGCAATGGCGGGCCAGCAGCGTCGAGGCTTTCGCAACCGGGCGGCGACGAGGCGGCGGATCGGGCAGGGGGTGTTGACATGCCGCCGGCAAAAGCCGAGTGTCGACGCGAGCCGCGCGCCAACGCTTACCGGCTGGCTGCTGGCTGCCGTCAGCAGGCCAAGTGCGGCTCCCGGTGTCGGTCCACGGCACTTGTCGACACTCCATGGAGGACGCTTTTGGCACGACCCCATGAGCCCGGCAGTGCCCCGATGTGGCGCGCCGGCGGAATGTGGCCCTGTGCCAGCATCAGGACCGGCGCTTAATCCGGCAGCATGGCGATCGCAGGCGGCCAGCAAGGTCGCGACCATCGCAGAGCGCCAGCCAACCAATCTGACTGACAATCGAGGAGACGCATCGATGTTTGCCAATCTGTCCCGTCGCGTTGCCGGCCCGCTCCTGGCGCTGACCCTGCTCGCGGTCGCACCCCAGGCGGTCCGAGCCGCGGACGAGCTGACGGACGCCAAGCTGCAGTCCTTCGCCACCGCCGTGCTGGCGGTCAACGACGTCGTGCAAAAGTGGCAGCCGCAGATTCAGCAAGCTGGCGACGAGCAGCAAAAGCAGGCCATGGCGGTCCAGGCCAATGGCGAGATGCAGACGGCGGTCGAGCAGACCCAAGGCATCACGGTCGACGAGTATCAGAACATCATCCAGCTGGCCCAGAACGACCAGGGCCTGCGCGACCGGATCGATGGGCTGCTCAGCAAGATGGTCCAGAAATAGGCAGGTTGACCGCTGCCCGGCGGATCAAGCAACCATGCACGCTTTCGATGTGGGAGGATCCGGCGATGCGGCGCGCGGCAACTGGTAATGTGATCGTCTTTCATTATGTCGGCCGGCTGGCCAATGGCGACGTGTTCGACTCGTCCGTGGATGGCCAGCCGCTCAAGCTCAGGCTCGGCAACGGCCAGCTGGTGCCGGGCGTCGAGCAAGCGCTGGTCGGCATGGCCGAGGGCGACACCAAGCGGGTCAAGATCCCGGCCGCCGATGCCTATGGCGAGCGGCGGCCGGAGCTGGTCCAGGAGATCGGCCGCGACAATCTGCAGCCGCATGTCAAGGTCAAGGTCGGCTCGCGCCTCGGCGCCAACGACGACCACGGTCGGCGCATGGAGCTGACCGTGGTCGGGCTGACCGAGACCACGGTCACGCTCGATGCCAACCATCCGCTGGCTGGCCAGGACCTGGTGTTCGATCTGCAGCTGATCTCGGTCGCCGGCCCGACCCGCTGACCGGTTCCGCCGGCCTGCCGATCAGGCCAGATACTGGCCGCCATTGACGTCGATCGTGGCGCCGGTGACGAAGCCGCTCAAGGCGTCGGTCGCGAAGAACAGATAGGCGCCGACGCAATCCTCGGCCTGGCCGGCGCGCCCGAGCGGGATCCGGCCGGCCATCTGCTCGAGCAGGTCCGGCGTCGAGTTGCGGTCTTGCAGCGGCGTCAGGATCAGGCCCGGCGCCACCGCGTTGACCCGGATGTTGCGGTCGGCATAGTCGCGCGCCAGATAGCGGGTCAGGCCCTGGGCGAACGACTTGGCAGCGCTATAGATCGCGGTACCGGGCCCGCCGGCCTGGCGGGCCGCGATCGAGGTGGTGTTGATGATGTTGCCGCGGCCCTGGCGCAGGAAATGCGGCACGGCCAGGCGGCAGGCCATGACCAGCGCGCGCGCGTTGAGGTCGATCACTTGGTCGATCATCGCCTCGGTCAGCTCGGCGAAGGCCTGGCGGGCGACCACATCGCCGGCATTGTTGATCAGGACATCGAGCCGGCCGAAGCGGTCGACCGTGCCCTCGATGACCCTGGCCAGATCGTCGCTGCGGGTTACGTCGCCCTGGAGCAGCACGGCCTGGCCGCCGGCTTGATGGATCCCTTCCGCCACCGCCTCGGCGCCGGCAGCACCGGTGTGGTAGTGCACGCCGACATGGGCGCGCAGGCGGCCGAAGCCCGTGGCGACCGCGGCACCGATGCCGGAGCTGGCGCCGGTGACCAGAACGACCTTGCCGGCCAGTTCGTCGAACATGCGATCCCTCCCATCGGGTGCCTTGCGGCTTGCCGCCATTCTAGCGGCTTGCCGGCCCAGGCGGGAAGGGCGGCCGCCGCTTGACGGCTGGTCCGGCTGGCGGAACGATCAGCCATGGACCTTGCCTCGACCATCATGCTGCTGCTGGCGGCCGCCTTGATCGCCGGGCTCGCCAATTGGCGCGAGCGTCGACCGCGGGCGCTGGGCGACGTGCCGCTGCTGCCCTATCCGGCCATCCAGATGCTGGCTTTGGCGCTGGCGATCCTGCTGCTCGCCCATCTGATCAGCCTGGTCACCGGCCTGCCGCTCGGCGGCCGCAGCGGGCGCCCGACCTTCTAGATCGCCGGCCAGATCACCGGCTAGGTGACCGGCTGATCCACCCCGCTGCCCTGGATCGCCTGCCGCAGCAGCTCGAACAGGCTGTGCAGCAAGGCCTGGATGGTCTGGCCGAAGGTCGTCTCGGCGAGCAGCAGCCCGATCAGGATGCCGATGATGAAGAGTACCGCCGGCTTGTTCATGCCCGCCTCCAGCAGAACGGCGCCGCTGCAGGACGGACGCCTAGCTTCTCAGTCGATCAGCCTCCTGTATGCTAAACCGGTACGTTCTTTCAAGCACGCGTCGGCGCGCGCGGCGTCAGCACCGGCATCGGCAGCCGGCCGAGGATATGCTCGCTCCGGCCAATCACATGGGCGCTGGCGCCGACGATCAGCGGATCTGGCCCCTGGAGCGTGGCGGCATCCTTGTTGGGGTAGGGCAGGCTGTCCAGGAAGTGGCGCATGCAGTTCAGCCGGGCGCGCTTCTTGTCGTCGGACTTGATGATGGTCCAGGGCGCGTCGGCAGTGTCGGTATAGAAGAACATCGCCTCCTTGGCCTCGGTGTAGTCGTCCCATTTGTCGAACGAGGCGACGTCCATGGGCGACAGCTTCCACTGCTTGAGCGGATCGCTCTGGCGCTGGCGAAAGCGCCGGCGCTGCTCTTCCCGGGTCACCGAGAACCAGTATTTGAACAGCCAGATGCCGCTGCGCGCCAGCATGCGTTCCAGCTCGGGCGCCTGGCGCATGAATTCGAGGTAGTCGCTGGCGGTGCAAAACCCCATGACCCGCTCAACCCCGGCCCGGTTGTACCAGGAGCGATCGAACAGCACGATCTCGCCGGCGGTCGGCAGATGGCGGACATAGCGCTGGAAGTACCACTGGCCGCGCTCTTCCTCGGTCGGCTTCTCCAGGGCGACCACGCGGGCGCCGCGCGGATTGAGATGCTCCATGAAGCGCTTGATCGTGCCGCCCTTGCCGGCGGCATCGCGGCCCTCGAACAGGATCACGACCCGCTGGCCGGTCTCCTTGACCCAGCGCTGGACCTTCAGAAGCTCGACCTGGAGCTCGGCCTTCTGCAGATCGTAGACGGCCTGGCGCATCCGGCTGCGATAGGGATATTCGCCGCTCTCGAAGAACCGCCGGATCGCGTCCGGATCCTGCTTCAGCTCGGCCAGCTCATGGCGCGCTTGCGCTGCCCGCTCGGCCGGCGTCGGTTCGGCCGGCGTGGCTTCGCCGGTGCCACGGCGTGCGCGTTTGCCTGATTTGCGGCCTGGTCCATGCCGTGGCGCCTTGTCAGGGGCGGCGCTTGCCGCTGAGGCGGCGGGATCGCCTGGCGGCGATGCCGCGTTGGCGTCTTCGGCGGCACCGTCCGGGACGACCGCTGCCGCGCTCGGTCGGTCCGGCCCGGGCGTCGGATCCTGCCCATTGCCGCGGGCCGCGCGTTTCGCCTTGCCCGGCCGAATGGGTGCGCCTTGGTCGGCCATGGCCTGTCCTCCCCGCTTTGGCCGAGGCGATCCTTGCTGCGCCTCGGCCTGCACCCGGATACCTTGACAGCTGGCGCCGGGCGGCTCAAGCCGGTCGACCTGCGACCCAGCGCCGCCGCAATGCTTGCTCGTTCATGTTACGTTAGCTTTGCGGCGGCATGATGCCCGGCAAGCAAAAGTGCGGGCGCCGCTGGCGTCTGGTTCGGCACCGGTGGCCCAGCCCCGCCGGCGCAGCACTGATTAAGGATGGCGACGGGCATGCGGCTCCTCAAGGAAATGGTCAAAGGCACGCCGGTCGAGCGGCCGGCGCGGCGTCTTTGGCTGAAGACGCAAAGCCTGATGGGGCGTGAAGAGGCGATCATCGACGATCAGGCCTTCACGATCATGCAGCAGCGCCTGACCAGATCGTCCAACTGCCTGGACATCGGCTGCGCCCAGGGCCTGTATCTGGCCGAGATGCTGCATCTGGCGCCGGCTGGCCAGCACCATGCCTTCGAGCCGATCCCGGCCTTGTACGAGGCGCTCCGCGCCAGGTTCCGGCGGCACCCCAATGTCCAGTTCCACAATCTGGCGCTGTCCGACAGCGCCGGGCATACCCAATTCCATTGGAATGTCAGCAACCCCGGCTGGAGCGGCCTGCGCGAGCGCGCCTATCCGAGCCCGGACGACCAGATCCGGATCATCGATGTCGAGCTTTGCCGGCTGGATGATCTGCTGCCGGCGGACCACCGGGTCGATCTGATGAAGGTCGATGTCGAGGGCGCGGAGCTGGCCGTGCTCACCGGCGGGCGAGCCTTGATTGAGCGCTGCCGGCCGCTGATCATCTTCGAATATGGCTTAGGCTCAGCCGAGTTCTACGAGGCCTGGCCGGAGAAGATGTTCGACCTCCTGGCCAGCTGCGGCCTTGGCGTCGCCTCGCTCGGCGCCTACCTCGCGGGCCGTCCGCCGCTCGAGCGTGCCGAGTTCTGCCGTCAGTTTCACGAGCATTTGTGCTACTACTTCATCGCCTACCCGCCGAGCGGCGCCAGCTGAGATCCCGGCCGCAGGGCCCGGCGGCAGCTTGAAGCAGGCGGCCATGCTGGCGGCCGCTTCGACGACTTGGCCCGCCGCTTCCTAGGTGGCGGCGAGCGCGCTATGGCGGCCGGCCACCGTCACTTCAACGTCATGATGTAGGCGATGATGTCGTCGGTTTCCTCGGGCGTCAGCTTGAGGTTCGGCATGGTCGGATGCGACGTCTGCAGGAACGCGCGCAGCCCCAGCGCAGTGGCCGCCGGATCCGCGGCGGCCTCGAAGAACGAGGGCGCATCGCCAACCGGCTGCCGCGTCTGATCGGCGGCCACGACATGGCAGGCGGTGCAATCCTGCTCGGCCAGCTTGGCGCCGGCCACCGCGTCGCCGATCAGCTCTTCCGCGGCGGCCGCCGTGCTGAGCAGCGATGGCATCAGAACCAAGAGCAAAAAGGCGCGCATGCCGACCCATCCAACCTTGCTCCGGAGTGGGTAGATTTGATCAGCCCTGATGGCGGAACACAAGCGGCGTAGCACCCGATCGCCGCCGCACCGCGTGGCGCCTAAGGCTGAACCGTTGCCGGGAGCATCGCGGGTGCCGGGCCAGGGCCGGCTGCCGGTGCCGGCAGAGCTGCTGGCGCCGCAGGCGAGGGCGCTGGGATAGCGGCTGTTGTTGGGGCCGGGCTGGCCGGCGTGCTCGATGCCGTGGCCGGAATTTCGGCTGCGACCGGGGCCGGGCTAGCCGGCGCAATCGACGCCGGCGTGCTCGCCGCAGGTGGGCTGGCCGGCGTGACCGGCGCTGCAGCCGCCGCTGGGCTGGTCGGTATCTGCGGGATGACGGCCGGCGGCTGCGGCTGGCTCGCCGCCGTGGCGGCACCGGCGGCGGGCATGGTGACCCGCAGGCAGGCATCCGGCACGGGCTTGCCGGCCGCCAGGATCTGGTCGCACTGGATCTGCAGGATCGCCTGCATGTCGTTGCGCAGCGAGTCCAGCTCGGCATCATTATCGGCCGGCGCCAGCGCCCGCTGCACGAACGCCGGTGCGGCCTGGCTGAGGATTGGACCGGCCAGCGGCGCCGCGGCGCAGCCGGCGACCGGCAAGCAAACCAGCAGCGGGCCGGAATGCCGGTGCAAAACCTTCAAGAGATTATCATAAGGTTTCATCATCCTAAGCGTTAGCATGCTAGCGCTCGAAAGTCACGGCGGAAACCGGCTGGCGGTTGGCTCAGAACGCGTCACGGCTCGTTGGCGGGCGGCCGGGCGTGCTTCAGCTTGCGGATATAAGCCTTCTTGCCGCGGCTCGCCTTCGCCTTGAACTGCGGCTGCGCCAGCTGTCGGGCGACCGGATTGCGCGGCTTGATCACAGGGCGAATGGGCTTGGCCCGCCTCGACATGGTGGCTTGCTCCCGCAAGGCTGCCGGCGGCATCGTCGACATTGCCAGCGGGCCTGCCTTTTGCAGATCGGTGTATCCTGCCACAAGGTCAATGATCGGGCGCCGGCCGTTGCTTGACGGCGGAGCGGTCGTCTCGTCTGCTGGGTCTGCGGCAGACATTGCCTGGGAGGCTGGCATGAGCGAGCGCGTGTTCCTGATCACCGGGGCGTCCAGTGGGATCGGCGCGGCGACAGCCCGGGCGGCCGCGGCCGCCGGCTTCCGGCTGGCCCTCGCCGCGCGCCGCGCAGACCAGCTGGCCAGCCTGGCCGCCGAGCTGGGCGGTCCGGAGCGCGTGCTGACCGCCCGCTGCGACGTCACCTCGGCGGCCGATCAGGAGGCGCTGGTGGCCGCCACTTTGGCCCAGTTCGGCCAGCTCGACGTGGTCTTCGCCAATGCCGGAGTCGGCGGCTCGCCGGGCGGCTTCAGCGGCGCTGATCCCGAGCGGTGGCGCACCATGCTGCTGACCAACGTGCTGGGGGTCGGCCTGACCATCCGCGCCAGCATGGTCGCCCTGCGTGCCAGCCGCGGCCACGTCGTGCTGACCGGCTCCGTCGCCGGCCGGCGAACGCTGGCGGGCTCGATGTACAGCGCCAGCAAATGGGCGGTCACGGCGATCGGCTATGGCCTGCGTGACGAGCTGCGGGGCAGCGGCGTGCGGGTCACGCTGATCGAGCCCGGCATGGTCGACACACCCTTTTTCGACACCGCGAAGCCCGATGCGCTGCGGCCCGAAGACGTGGCCCGCGCGGTGCTGTACGCCGTCAGCCAGCCGGCCCATGTCGACGTGCATGAGCTGATGGTGCTGCCGACCCCGCCCATGGCCAACTGAGCGCGCCGCCTAGCCCGGTGGCCTGTGCGAGGCGGCTGTCTCAGCGGTCCGGGTGCTGTCGGCTGTCGAGCCGGGCCAGCAGCTCGGCCGGCATGTCGTCGGCCGTGCGCGAGCCGGGCAGTCCATGCAGGCGATCCAGCCAGGGCAGGCGGCTCTCGAGGCCGAACTGGCGCTCAGGCGCAACTTCTGCCGGCCGATCGAGGCTGGCGATCGCCAGGTCGACATAGTCGCGGCCGAGATATTGGAAGACCAGCGGCGTGCCGCAGTCGCGGCAGAAGCCGCGCTCGGCCAGGGCAGAGCTGCGGAAGGTGGCGGGCGCCCCTTGGGTCCAGGCGAACTCGCCGTGCTTGATCAGGAACAGGGCGGCAAACGGGCTGCCGCAGGCGTTCTGGAACATCCGGCAATGGCAGACATGGGCGCCATAGGGCGTGCCATAGAGGGCGTAGCGGACCGCGCCGCATTGACAGCCGCCGGTATGGGTTGGAGCTAGGCTTGGGGTCATGGGCGTGCCTCCTGAAGCCGCCGCGGCGACCGTTCGTCGTCAGGGTCTTGCCGGCCTCGGCAGCCAGTGCCGCGCACGCGGACCCGGCGATGCGACCGGCTGGCGGCGGCACTTGGCCATTGACCTCTTGCGTCGCGGCGTTATCAACCATGCTGACGGCTCCAGGCGCGGAAAGGAAGTGCTCGGGTGAACGTGATTGGCTTTGTCCTGCGCTGGCTGGGCGCGCTCGTGCTGGTGCTCGGGACCTACAATCCGACGCCCTACAACTTCGCCCGCTGGGTGCTGGAGGCGCCGGAGGACAATCTGCCGATCAAGGTCGTGGTCGGCCTGCTGATCCTGATCGGCTTCGTGATCTATGTCCGCGCTGCGGTGGAATCGCTGGGCCGGATCGGCCTGCTCCTGGCCACGGCGCTGGTGGCGGCGCTGATCTGGTGGCTGAGCAGCGAAGGCCTGCTGAGCGCCGATCCGAGCCAGCCGATGCTGGCCTGGATCGTGCTGGTGGCGATCGCGACCATCCTGGCGCTCGGCATGTCCTGGTCGTTCCTGCGCCAGCGGGTGACCGGCCAGATCGATACCGTGTAGGCGCTCAGCGGACCTGGGTGCCGTCCAACGGCAAATCCGGAGCGCGCCCGGCGATCAGGTCGGCGACCAGCCGCGCGGTGCCGCAGGCCATGGTCCAGCCCATCGAGCCGTGGCCGGTATGGTACCAGAGGTTCTGCAGCCTGCCGCGGCCTAGGATCGGCAGGCCATCGGGGGTCATCGGCCGCAGGCAGGCCCAGTAGCTCGGCCGGCTGAGGTCGCCGGCCTGCGGGAACAGCTCGCGCGCCGAGTTCAGCATCGTCGCGAAATCGGCCGGCTGGTGGCTGGTGTCGTAGCCGGCGAACTCGGCGATCGCGGTCAGCCGCACCCGGTCGCCCAGCCGGGCATAGGCGACCAGATGATCGTCATCGACGCCGCCCAGGCAGGGCGGTTGATCGCCGTTCCGGATCGGGATGGTGAGCGAATAGCCCTTGATCGGGTAGACCCGGATCGGCTCGCCGAGCGGCCGGGTCAGACGCGGCGCCTCGACGCCCAGCGCCATGACATAGGCATCGGCGGTCAGCTGGCCCTGATCAGTCGCCACGCCGGTCAAGCGATCGCCGTCGGCGATCAGGCCGGTGATCCGGGTGTCGAAGCGAAAGGCGACACCCCGCTCGGCGCACCAGGCGGCGAGGCCGCGGGTGAACTTGCAGGCATCGCCGCGCTCGTCGGTCGGACAGTAGATGGCGCCGGCGATCCGATCCTTGGTCGCGGCCAGCGCCGGCTCGAGCTTGGCCGCCTGCTCGCGATCGATCACCTGGATCTCCTGGCCGCCGTCCGCCAGGATCTGGCTGTGGTCGATCGCCCGGGCGAAGCTGGCCGGCGTCCGATACAAGTAGAGCAAGCCGCCTTGGCCGCCGTCATACGCGATGCCGGTCTCGGCGGCCACGGCTTGCAAGGCGCTCTGGCCATAGCGGCACAAGCGATGCTTGTGCCAGGTATTGCGCAAGGCGCGACCGGCGGTGCATTGCGCCAGGAACTGTAGCGACCAGCGCCACATGGCCGGATCTGGCTGCAGCCGATAGCGCAAGGGCTGATCGTTGCGCACCAGCGACTTCAAGAGGATCAGCGGCGCCTGGGGCGACGCCCAGGCAAAAGCGTGGCCGGGGCAGATCAGGCCGGCATTGGCGAAGCTGGTCTCGGCGGCCGCGCTCGACTGGCGATCGACCACCGTGACCTCATGGCCATCTTTCCAGAGCCGTTGGGCAAGCGTCACGCCGGCCAGGCCAGCGCCCAGGATCAAGATCCGCATGGCCGGTTCCGCTGCCGCAAATTGCTCCTCCCGCTTGGTTGCGGCGCACGGCAGGGTCCGCCCTACGCACGCCTAACCGAAGCGCCAGGCGCGCCTTGACTGGACACCAGATCACCCAGGCTTGTCCAGGTAGCAAGCCGGGAGCGGAGGCGCGGATGAGGCCGCCGTCACGGCGTATCGGTGGCCAAAGGGGGCTGGCTGCTCGGCAAGGTGGCCGGCGGGCGCACGGTCGCCGGCACGGCCGGCGGGGCGGCCAGGATCAGGTCGGCCGCCTTCTCGCCGATCATGATGCAAGCGGCATTGGTATTGCCAGACACCACGCTCGGCATGATCGAGGCATCCGCGACCCGCAGGCCGGTCAGGCCGTGGACCCGCAACTCGGCATCGACCACCGCCAGCGGGTTGCTGTCGGGCCCCATCATGCAGCTGCTGGTCGGGTGGAAGATGGTGCCGCCGCGGGCGCGGGCATGGGCCAGCAGCTCCGCCTCGGTCGCCCGCTCCGGTCCTGGCTCCAGCTCGGCGGCGATGTATGGCGCCAAGGCCCGCGTCTGGCTGAGCCGGCGCGCCAGCTGCAGGCCTGCGACAATGCATTGGCGGTCGGTCTCGGTCGCCAGATAGTTCGCCCGGATCGCCGGATGCTCGAACGGATCGCGCGATCTGATCATGACCGAGCCGCGGCTCTCCGGGCGCAGCTGGCAGATCGAGGCGGTGAAGCCGGAGAAGGGGTGCAGCGGCTGGCCAGGCTTGTCGGCGCTGAACAGGATGATGTGGAATTGGAGGTCCGGGGTCAGCAGCTCCGGCCGGGTCCGGGCGAAAATGCAGCCCTGGCCGGCGCCGATGGTCAAAGGGCCGGTGCGCCGCAGCAGCCACTCGATGCCCATGCCGAGCTTGCGCCAGGGGCTGGCGACCAGATCGTTGAGGGTGATCGGCTGGGTGCAGCGGTAGAGCGAGCGGACCTGGAAGTGATCCTGGAGATTGCCGCCGACGCCAGGCAGCTCATGCACCACCTTGATGCCGTGCTCGGCCAGATGCGCCGCCGGGCCGATCCCGGAAAGCTGCAGGATCTGCGGCGAGCCGATCGCACCGGCCGCCAGGACGATCTCGCGGCTGGCGCTGACCGACCGCAAGCGGCCGCGGCGCCGATACATCACAGCAGTGGCCCGCCGGCCCTCGACCACGATCCGGGTCGCATGGGCGTGGGTCACGATCTGGAGATTGGGCCGGCCGCGGATCGGATGCAGGTAGGCGACTGCCGCCGAGCAGCGTCGCCCACGCCGGGTGGTCAGCTGAAAGTAGCCCGCACCCTCCTGCTCGCCGGCATTGAAGTCGGTGCGCCTGGGAATGCCGAGCTCGCCGCAGGCATGGATGTAAGCCTCGCAGAGCGGATGTGGGGCGCCGGTATCGGAGACCGCGAGCGGGCCGCCGACCCCATGGGCTGGATCGGCGCCTCGGGCTTGATCCTCGGCACGCCGGAAATACGGCAGCACGTCCGCCCAGCCCCAGCCGCGATTGCCCTGCTGGCGCCAGAGATCGAAGTCCTGCGGCTGGCCGCGGATATAGACCAAGCCGTTGATCGCGCTGGACCCGCCCAGCACCCGGCCGCGCGGCCAAGCGATCCGCCGGTCCTCCAGGGCTGGCTCAGGCTCGGTCTGGTAGCCCCAGTTCAAGCGCCGATTGAAGATCGTGCGGTAGTAGCCGACCGGAATGTGGATCCAAGGATTGCGATCGCGCCCGCCGGCTTCCAACAGCAAGACGCGATTGGCGGGATCGGCGCTCAGGCGGTTGGCCAGGACGCAGCCGGCCGAGCCGGCGCCAATCACCACATAGTCGTAAGCATCGGCCATGGCTGGAGGCAGCTCCGCAGGCTTGCTGACGCCGCCATGAGCATGCCGGGCGCTGGCCCGCTCGCCAAGCCCCGGCGGCTGGCCACGCGGCCAGTCGACCAGACTTGGCCTGCGACACGGCCGGAGCGCGGCGGCGCCGGCCGACGCCGATGATCATGCCCGGATCACCATGGGCGGGACTGCCGGCATGCCGAACCACCTGCTCCCAAGGTCAAGCTGGGGGCTCCCGCCCAGCATCGGCCGCGCGGACCGACCTCGTTGTGGCGTGGCGGCCCGGCGGATGCTGGTGCTCGATCTGCCGGGGCCAGCGCTGTCAGCAGCAGCGGGCCATCACGTCGGGCGGCGGCTTGCCTTGGCGACAGCCTACGGCCCGGGCTTGGCTGCCGGGTCGGCTGGCAGCGCGTCATTGCGCAGCAAAAGCATGGTGATCCGGCGGTTGCGCGGAGCGGCGGGATCGTCCGGTGCCAGCAGCTCGGTATCGGCTTTGCCGATCACGCTTTCGATCCGCCTTGGATCAAGGCCGCCTGCCAGCAGGACTCGGCGGGTGGCGTCGGCCCGATCGAGCGACAGCGACCAGTTGTCGTAGCCGCCGAAGCGGCGCAGCGCCAGGCCGTCGGTATGGCCGGTGATCCGGATCCGGTGGGGCAGCGGCTGGATCGCGCTGACCACCTGCTGGAGCAGGTCGCGGGCCGGCTGCAGCATGGCAGCGCCGCCGAGCGGGAACATCGACAGCTGCGCCTGATCGAGCATCTGAATCCGCAAGCCTTCGGCCACGCGCTCGATCTCGAGATGTTCGGCCAGCTTCGCCAGGGCAGGCGTGCTCTTGAGCTGGCCGTGGAGGCGCTCCTCGAGCCGCGCGAACTGCTGCTCGTCGCTCAGCGGCTGGCTGCTCGAGGTGGCAAGATCGCCCTCGATGCGGTTCAGGCTGCGCCGGTTCAGCCGCTGCCAAAGCGGCTGCCGGCCAAAGGCGCCGCCGACCTCCTCGCCGGCGCTGCCAGGTGCTGCGGCACTAGCCGGTGATGCTGGGGCCGGTGGTGCCGGGGCCGGCTCGCCGATCACGATCTGCTGGGCCAGGCCGAAGGCATGCTGCAGCGAGTCGGCAGCGCTACCCAGCTTTCGTTGATCGGGCGACGAGACCGAGATGATCAGCACGAAGAAGCACATCAAAAGGGTGACCAGATCGGCGAAGGTCACCATCCAGGCTGGGGCCGAGGCGCGCACCACCTCCTTGGCGGAGCCATGCATGCGCCTGGCACGGCTGCGCCCGACCGAGCCCGCGCCGGCCGCCCGCCCGGCCACGCCCGCCGGCTTCAGCGGCGCCGCCGACACGGCCCGTGGACCCGCGCCAGGCGCCCATGCCCAGCCATCAGGCCGCCCGGCCCAGACGCTGATGCTCCGGCAGATAGGCGTTCAGGAACTCGACCAGGATGTCCGGATTGGTCTTGGCCTGAATATGCAAGGTGCCTTCGATCACCAAGCTGCGGTTGAGCTGCTCGACCGCCAGCTTGGCAGCCAGCTTGTCCGCCATCGGCAGCGCGATCAGGTTCGAGATCAACGCGCCATAGAGCGTCGTCAGAAGGGCCAGCGCCATGCCGGGACCGATCGCCTGCGGATCCTGCATCTTGCCGAACATCTGGATCAGGCCGACCAGCGTGCCGATCATGCCAAAGGCAGGCGCCACCTCGCCCAGCACCCGGAACAGGCGCACGCCCTCCTCGAGCCGCTCGATATACAGGTCGCGTTCCCGGGTCAGGGCGCTCTCGATCACCTCCACGCTCATGCCGTCGGCGCATAGCTGCACGCCCTTGCGCAGGAACGCGTCCTTGACCTTAAGCCCCTCCAGGCCGACCGGCCCGAGCTTGCGGGCGATCTTCGCGACCTCGGTGATCTGCTGGATCAGCTCCCGGGAGTTGATCCGATTGCCGGTGAAGGCGATCGAGACGCCCATTCGCAGCGCCACGAAAGCATCGCTCAGGGTGAAGCGCAGGAGCGTCACCATCAAGCTGCCACCGGCCACGATCAGCAGGCTGGGCAGGTCGACGAACGCCATCACGTCGCCACCGATCAGGATGGCGAACAGGACGATGGCGATCCCGCCGCCCGTGCCGATCAGGGTCGCAAGATCCATCAGCTCGACGCTCCGACGTCGCCGCCGGCCTCGCCTTCGACCAGCCAGCGCACGCGACGCCCGAGCAGTAGCACAGCCAATCATAGCAAATGGTTAAAGCGCCTCGGTGCAACCGAAGATCGATTGAGCGTTGGCGCGGTTTTTTTCTCGAGCGCAGCGTCGTTCGGGGCCGTGGGCTATCCCGAAGGAGACAAAGTGGATGCGCCCGTGTCGGCTGGAGAAGGGGAACGCCAATGCCAACGCTCGCCGCTGCCTTGGCCGCCAGCCTGGTCTTCGCGCTGGCCGCACTCTTGGCGTCGCTGACCCGGCGGCCGCAGGCCGCCTCGCCGGTTGCGACCGGCCTGCAGCTGACGGCGATCGCCGGCGGCCTGGCGCTGCTCGGGCTCAGCCTGGGCGATGGCAGCAGCCTGCGCGGCTGGCTGCCGCTCTTGCCCGCGGTGATCGGCATTGCCGCGATCGCCTTGACGCGGGCGCGGGCCCGGCGGCCAAGCCTGTATCAGTAGCCTTCCTGGTGGCTCAGCTGATCCTGCCGCCCAGCTCGTCCTCGACATGGGCCCGGATCACCTCGGCCATGTCGCGGTCCGCCTGAAAGCCCAGCTCGTGCGCTCGCCTGGCATCGAATGCCGGCAGCCAGCCCGAGACAATCTTCTGGATGGTCGGATCCGGCTGCCAGGTGATCCGGGCGGCGCAGTCTGGACCGGCGACCTCGGCCAAAGCGTCCACCATCTCCCGGATCGTGACCGTGATGCCGGGCAGGGTCAGCATGCGGACCGGTCCGAAGGCGTCACCCGGCAGCTCCATGGCGTGGATCAGGGCCTCGACCACCCGGCGCGGCGAGAGGATGTACATCGCCGCCTGCGGCTCGACCGGGCAGATCGCGTTCTGGCCGGCGAGCGGCTCGCGGATGATCGAGCTGGCGAAGGTCGAGGCAGCTTTGTTGGGCCGGCCGGGCCGGACCACGATGGTTGGCAGCCGGAGCGCTCGGCCGTCGAGGAAGCCCTTGCGGCTGTAGTCGCTGACCAACAGCTCGCCGATCGCCTTCTGGGCGCCGTAGGAGGTCTGTGGCGTCAGCGCCATCTGGTCGTAGCCGACCGCGGGCAGCTCGCCGCCGTAGACCGCGACCGAGCTGGCGAAGACCAGCCGCGGCTGGCTGCCGAGCGCCCGGCAAGCCTCGAGGACATGCCGGGTGCCCTCCAAATTGACCGCCATGCCGAGGTCGAAATCGGCCTCAGCATTGCCGCTCACGATCGCCGCCAGATGGTAGACCGCGGCCACGTCCGGGCCGATCAGGCGACGCACCTGGCCGGAATCGGTGATGTCACCGGCGACCGTCCGGAGCCTCGGATCGTCGGGCAAGCCCTCGGCCTCGGCGACGTCGAACAGGGTCAGCCGCTCGATTGGCCCGCGGCCTTGTCCGGCCAGCTCCAGCGCGCCACGCCGCAGCAGCGCCACAGCGAGCTTCTTGCCGATGAAGCCGGCGCCACCGGTGATCGCGATATGCATGGTCCTCCTCCCGCCTTGCCGAGCTGCCGGGCCGCCGTGCTACGCTTGCCCAAGGTGGCTGAGCGTAGCCGATCCAGGGCGCTGCCGCGATAGCGCCGGGCCGAGGGAGGCAGGGGATGGACCAGGAGAGCCGCCTGCGCGAGGAATTGGTCGGGCTGGGGGTGCTGATGGCGCGCCTGGGCCATGCCCATGGCAGCACCGGCAATCTGAGCGTGCGCCTGGCCGATGGTTGGCTGATGACGCCGACCGGCAGCCGGCTGGGCCAGCTGGACCCGGCGCGGCTGACCCGGCTGGACGCCGCGGGCCGCCATGTCGCCGGCGATCCGCCGACCAAGGAAGCCTTCCTGCATCGCTGCGTCTATGAGCGCCGCCCGAGCGCTGGCGCGATCGTGCATCTGCATGCGACCCATTCGGTCGCCGTGTCCTGCCTAGCCACGGTCGATCCCGAGGACGTCCTGCCGCCGCTCACCGCCTATTACGTCATGCGGGTCGGGCAGCTGCCGCTGGTGCCGTATTTTCCGCCGGGCGACGAGCGGCTGGCGCTAGCGGTCAGTGTCCTGGCGGACCGTCATGCCGCGCTCCTTTTGGCCAATCATGGCCCGGTCGTGGCCGGCAAGTCGCTGGATGCGGCGGCGGCGGCGATCGAGGAGCTGGAAGCGACCGCCAAGCTGCATCTGCTGCTGCAGGGCCAGAGCACCCGGCCGCTCAGCGCCGAGGCAGTCGCGGAGCTGCGCGCCCGCTTCCCCATCGATTGACCGCCCGGGCGGTCATCTAAACAGCTAAAATTTCTCGATAGTTTCTGGAGAGTTCTTCCTGAAAGGATGAGCGTTGTTCTGCGCGCGCTCGCGCAAACATTTGAATTGCATAAAAAATCTCAACTAAATGACGAAACAGCGAAGTAGATCTTGACGAGTACATCGCTTCGCATTAGCGTGCAGAACCGTACATCATAGTGATGCAGCGCTTGGGAGGACGAGCTCTGCGATGCGAGCCAGGCGGGGGCACAAGCTAGCAACCAGGATCACGGTCAGCGTCGATGATCGGGACTACGATCAGTTGACGGTTCTGGCCGAGGAACACCGGGTCTCCCTCGCCTGGCTCGTCCGTTACGCCGTGAGCGACATGCTCGATCGCCATCGCCAGGACCAGCTGCAGCTGCCGCTCGAGCTGACTGCCGATCGCCGCCGCTGAGCTGTGGCCATGCAGCCACGCCGGCCAGCGCGCATGGCTGCCATGCGCGGCGCGATATTGTTTCCCCGTCTTTCTATCTTAAGTTCTAGGGCGTTGGGTTGACGGAGGGTCACCATGCCGAATGGAGCCGTGCTCTATCGCCGCCTGCGCCGGCAGGATCAGGCAGCATTGCGCGCCCATCTGCTGCGGCTCGACCGCGCGGATCGGCATCTGCGCTTCGGCCGGACCGACATGAGCGACGCCGACATCCGGCGGCATTGCCAGCGGATCGACTGGTCGCGCGCGGTGCTGATCGGGTGCGAGATCGATGGTCAGCTGCGCGGCGTGGGCGAGCTCGACGTGTTCGATCGGGATGGCCAGGACAGCGCCGAGATCGCCGTCACGGTGGAGGCAGCGATGCAGGGCCAGGGCATCGGCAGCACCCTGTTCCGGCGGCTGGTGATCATGGCGAGCAATCGCGGCCTGCGCCGCCTGTTCCTGATCTGCTTCACGCAAAACGCCCGGATGCAGCGGATCGCCAAGCGTTATGGCGCCGAGCTCAAGCAGTATCAAGGCGAGATCGAGGGCGAGCTGACGCCGCCCTGGCCGACCAGCGGCAGCCTGGCGGCCGAGCTGCTGGACGAAGCCCTGGCGACTTGGCGCACGCTGCTGCGCGGTCTGCAGCCCGCGCGCTAGGCGATCGCGCAGGCTCGCTCCGCGCGATCAGCGCAGCGGCCGATCCTCAGCTTCCTTGCAGCCCAGTCCCTCGCAGATCGAGAGCGCGCGCAGCTTGTTCGCCAAGTCGTGCAGGAGGTCCGGCGCAGCGGTCTTGACGATATTGTCGAGCTGATCGGGATCGCGCGCCAAATCGTACAGCTCATGCTCGCCGCCGCCATATTCGACATAGGTCCAGCGCGCCGTGCGCAGCCCGAAGAAGCTGTCGACGCTCATGGTTTCGTCAGACTCGATGCCGAAGCGCTGCAGCAAGAAGCTCTCGCGCCATGAGCCGTTCGGATCCTCGAACAGCGGCAGGAACGATCGCCCGTCGACGAATGACGGCGGTGCGATGCCGGCCATCGCGGCCGCCGTCGGCGCCAGGTCGATGTTCACGACCAGCGGCGTAAGCCGCCGGCCCTCCGGCACGCCGGGGCCGCGCACGATCAGCGGCACGCGGATGTCTTCCTCATAGGCAGTATCCTTGCCCGCCGGCATGCGGTGCTGGCCCAGATGATGGCCATTGTCCGAGCTGTAGACGATGTAGCTGTTGGCCAGCTGACCGGCCTGGTCGAGCGCCTGGACGATGGTCTCGACCAGGTCGTCGATCGACTGCAGGCTTTCCAGCCGGCGCCGGTAGAGCGTCGTCAGGTTCGCGATCTGACTGTCGGTCAGCACAGGCAGATCGCGCAGCAGCGCCGGCTTGTCGCTGACATCGGCCTCGTTGAACGAGGGCGGCCACGGCGGCGGCGCCTGCTCGAAGCGGCCGGCATGGCGGGGTGCGGCATTGGCCGGGGCGTGCGGCGCGAACGTTGACACAAAGAGGAAGAACGGCTGGCCGGCCGCCGCTTGTTGGCGGATCACGGCCGCCGCCTTGCGCGCCAGGACGTCGGTCAGATAGTCGTCGGGCGCATGGCCGTAGCCGACCATATGGCCATTCTCGTTGAGCAAATAGTCCCAATTGGCATAGCCGCCATTGGCGCCGAACCAATCGCTCCAGCCGGGCGGGATCTTGTCCCGCTCGGGATGGTAGCCATTCAGATGTTTGCCGAAGAACGCGGCGTGGTAGCCGGCCGCCTGCAGCCAGGTCGCGATGGTCGACTGGTCGCGGCCCAGCTTGTGGAAGGCAAGATAGCCGCCTTCCGGCGCCTGATTGCCCAGAACCTTCGTGTTGTGGGCGTATTGCCCGCGCAGGATCGAGGCACGCGACGGGCAGCAGAGCGGATAGCTTACGAAATAGTTGTCGAAGGTGGTGCCGCGGTCCTCCAGCAACGCCTTGGTCCTGGGCATGAAGGCGTGGCCGGTCCAGTCCTCGTCGTCGCTCAGGATGAAGATGATGTTCGGCCGCGCCGCCGCTTCCACCGCGCCGATGCCAGCCAGCAGACCAAGCCAGACGGCCAGGATAAGGGCCCGCATCGGCGGCCTCGGGCGGGTGCGCGCGTCAGCCTATTCCTTGACCGCGCCGGTCATGCTCGAGACGTAGTGGTCGACGAAGAAGGAGTAGACCAGGGCGACCGGCAGCGAGCCCAGCAAGGCGCCAGCCATCAAAGCGCCCCAGTGATAGACGTCGCCTTCGACCAGCTCGGACAGCACCGCGACCGGCACGGTCTTGTTCTCCGACGAGGAGATGAAGGTGAGCGCGTAGATGAACTCGTTCCAGCACAAGGTGAAGGCGAAGATGCCGGCCGACAGCAGGCCCGGAATCGCCAGCGGCAGGATGATCTTGGTCAGAATCTGCCAGCGGCCCGCGCCATCGATCAGCGCGCATTCTTCCAGCTCATAGGGGATCGACTTGAAGTAGCCCATCAAGAGCCAGGTGCAAAAGGGGATCAGGATGGTCGGATAGGTCAGGATGAGGGCCAGCGGGCTGTCGAACAGGCCGTATTGGAACACGATCAGGGCGAGCGGGATGAACAGGATCGAGGGCGGCACCAGATAGGCCAGGAAGATCAGCCCGCCAACCGTGTCCGAACCCTTGAAGCGGACCCGGACGACGGCATAGGCGGCCATCACGCTGGCCGCGACCGACAGCAAGGTCGCCGCGACCGACACGATCATGGTGTTCAGCATCCACCAGGGATAGTCGGTCTCGAAGATCAGCTTGTAATAATGGGCGAGGGTCGGGTTGCGCACCCACCACGGATTGGACTGATCGATCAGCTCGACGTTCGGCTTGATGCTGGTCAAGCCCATCCAATAGAACGGAAACAGCAGCACGATCAGGAACAGGGCGACCGGCAGATAGACCATCACGAACCGCTTCTCGGTCGAGATCAGATAGTCCATGCCTTCGCCCTGGGGCCGCTTGCGCTGCCGCCAGCGGCCGACCAGACCTTCGGCGGGCGCGACGGACTGCGAGATCGGCTCGGCCATTTTGGTTCCTCCTAGTCGTCGCTGCCGCCCTGCTGCCATTTGCGGCGCTGCAAGCCGAACCAGCTGAACAGAATGGCCGCCAGCAGGAACGGAATCATCGCCGTCGCGATCGCCGCTCCCTCGCCCAGGCTGCCGCCCACGATCGCGCGCTGGAACGACAAGGTCGCCATGAGGTGGGTGGCGTTGAGCGGGCCGCCCCGGGTCACGGCGTAGATCAGCTGGAAGTCGGTGAAGGTGAACAGCACCGAGAAGGTCATCACCACCGCGATGATCGGCGTCAGCATCGGGAAGGTGACGCTCCGGAACATCTGCCAGCGATTGGCGCCATCGATCGTGGCGGCCTCGTACAAGGAGGGCGGGATGGTCTGCAGCCCCGCCAGCAGCGTGATCGCCACGAATGGAATGCCGCGCCAGATATTGGCGATGATCACCGAGGCCCTGGCATTCTCAGGGTCGCCCAGGAAGTTGATGTAGCCGTCGATCAGGCCGAGCCGGGTCAGGCTCCAGCTGATGATCGAGAACTGGCTGTCATAGATCCACCAGAATGCGATCGCCGAGAGCACCGTCGGCACGATGAACGGCAACAGGATGATCGCGCGGATGATCGCCTTGAATGGCATCGAATTGTTCAGCACGATCGCCAAGTACAGACCAAGTCCGAATTTGACGATGCTCGCGACGATCGTGTAGAGGAAGGTGTTGAACACCGACAGCCAGAAGATCGGGTCGTCCCACAGCCAGATGAAGTTCTCCAGGCCGATGAAGACGCCGGACCGGCCGATCTTGGTGTCGGTGAAGGACAGCCAGATGCCGAGGCCCAGGGGATAGGTCAAGAAGAAGATCAAGAACACGGCGGCCGGGATCATGAACCACAGGCCGATCAGGTTCCGGTTGTTCTTCAGCCGGGTCCAGGACCACCATGGCAGCTCGAAGCGAGCCGATTGCTTGGCGAGGGTGGCCATCTGCGCGCTCTCCCTGTCGACCTGACGCCGCGATCCTGGCTGCCGCCGTTACGACCGCCGCCGGACCTCATGGTAACGGTGCAATCGCCCGGGGGCGGCCGTCGGCGCCATCGGCATAGCGGCGCTGCCGCCGCTCCTGGATTGCTGCCTGGTCACCGGCGTGACCTCCCAGATCTCGCTGCAGCCATCTGGCGGCGGCAGCCTTTGGCACCTTTGATCCGCGTCCGCTGGCCCTGATCCAGCGCTCGCGACGACGGCATTGGTGCTAGCGCAAGGCTATCGACATTCGCGCCTGGTGTCACCGTCGATGAGGTCAATCCGCCGCTGCCGGCGGCGGGCCACTCACAACCGACCGGTTGACGCAGTTGCGCAGCCGCCCCTGGCGCAGGAAATCGCGCACGGTCTCGGCGGATTTTCGCCGCAGATCGGCCCGTCCGGCGGGCGAGAACCAGGCGGCATGCGGGGTCAGCAGCAGGCGCCCGTCCAGCCAGGGCTCGCGGCGCCGGAAGGCCTGGATCAGGCTATGCTCGGGATCGGGCGGCTCATGCGGCAGGACGTCCAGCCCGACGCCGTCGATCCGGCCTTCGCGCAGCGCCTGCTCGAGGGCTGCGAGATCGATCAGCCGGCCACGCGCGGTGTTGATCAGCAAGGCGCCAGGCCGCAGCACGGCAAGCGCTGCCTCGTCGATCAGGTGCCGGGTTTCGCTGGTCAGCGGGCAATGCAGGCTGACCACGTCGACATTGGCCAAAAGCTCGTGCAGCGAGCCGGCGCGCTGGTAGCCCAGCGCCAGCTCGACGCCATCGGCCAGATAGGGGTCGTGGAACATGACCGTCATATCGAGGCCGGCCGCGCGGCGGGCCGCGGCCGTGCCGATCCGGCCGAGCCCGACCACGCCGAAGCGCAAGCCGCGCAGCCGCCGGACCAAGGGCGCTCCCGACCAGTGCCAGCCGGCTTCGGGATCGGCCAGGAGGCGCTGGTGATAGGACACCAGGCCGCGGGCCAGCCCGAGCATCAGGGCGATCGCATGGTCCGCAACCTCGGTGGTGCCATAATCCGGCACGTTGCAGACCGGCAGGCCACGGGCGGCGGCCGCCTCGATGTCGACATGGTCGAAGCCGACCCCGGCGCGCACGATCAGCCGACATTGGCGCAGCCGGTCCAGGAGCGCCCGGTCGACCGGGATGTCGATATAGCTGATCAGCGCATCCGCGCCGGCCCAGAGCTCGTCCGGGATCTGCTCCGCCCGCCGCGCGCGGCGCACCACCAGCTCCGCATCGCGGCCAAGCACGTCGCGCTCGATCGCGCCATCGTCGTCGAACGCGGCGTCGGGCAGCAGGATCATCATGGCGGTTGGCCTCGTTGGATGCGCCGGCTTGGACTGCCGGCCGGCGGCATGGCTGACCCTAACTATTGGCCGCGATGCGTCCAGCCCGAAGCGCCCGCTTATGAATAATTTCATCCATTCCTGCTAGCCGTTGCCGTTCAGGGCGCTAACCGCTTGCCCCGAGGGCGGCATCGCCTAGCATGCAGCCGCAGCAACGGGCGCTATTGGGCAATCGGGGGGAGCGTTGGCGATGGGCGACAGGTTGGCGGGCAAGCGGGCCTTGGTGACGGCGGCAGGGCAGGGGATTGGCCGGGCCACGGCGCTCGCCATGGCGCGCGAAGGGGCAGCGGTCCTGGCGACCGATCTCAATCAAGCGGCGCTGGCCGAGCTGGCGGGCGAGCCGGGCATCGAGACAGCACTGCTGGACGTGCTCGATGCCGCCGCGATCCAGGCCCTGGCCGCGCGCGCCGGCGATGTCAACGTGCTGGCGAACATTGCCGGCTTCGTCCATCACGGCTCGATCCTGGCCTGCGAGGAGGCCGATTTCGACTTCTCGATGAACCTGAATGTCCGCGCCATGTATCGCACGGTCCGGGCGTTCCTGCCCCGGATGCTGGCGCTGGGCGGCGGCAGCATCGTGAACATGGCCTCGGTCGCCTCGAGCGTGAAAGGCCTGCCAAATCGCTTCATCTATGGCACCAGCAAGGCGGCCGTGGTCGGGCTGACCAAGTCGATCGCGGCCGATTTCGTCGGCCAGGGCATTCGCTGCAACGCGATCTGCCCGGGCACGGTGCAAACGCCGTCGCTCGATCAGCGGATCGCCGCGGCGGTGGATCCGGTGGCCGCCCGGGCGGCCTTCATCGCCCGCCAGCCGATGGGCCGGCTGGGCAGTCCCGAGGAGATCGCCGCCCTGGCGGTCCATCTGGCGAGCGACGAGAGTGCATATACCACCGGCCAGCTGTTCGTGATCGACGGCGGCTTGACCCTGTAGCAGGTGCTGGAATGGCGGCGGACACGGATCTCGGCCGGCAGGCGCAAGTCCTGCTCGACTTTCTCGCGACCAGCGAGCGGCTCAAGCTGGAGCTGCGCCATAGCTGGCTCTCGAATGGCCGGCAGGAGAGCGTCGCCGAGCATTGCTGGCAGATGGCGCTGATGGCGATGCTGCTGCATCCGCATCTGACGCTGCCGGTCGATCTAGGCCACGCCCTGAAGCTGGTCCTGGTCCATGACCTGGTCGAGGCGGAGGCCGGCGATGTGCCGTTCTTCGAGCAGAGCGAGCGCAAGGCGACCAAGCATCAGCGCGAGCTGCAGGCCGCCAGGAACATGCGGGCAGCGCTGGGAGCGCCGACCGGCGACGAGATCTTCACGCTCTGGCAGGAGTTCGAAGCGCGCACCACGCCGGCCGCCAAGTTCGCCGCGGCCCTTGATCACCTCGAGGTGCAGGTCCAGCACAACCTGGCCCCGTTCGAGAGCTGGACCGAGCACGAGCTGGCGCTGGTCTACACCAAGATGGACCTGCCCTGCAGCTTCGACCCGTTCCTCGCGGCGTTCTGCGCGGCGGTCAAGGCACAGGCGGAGGTCAAGATGCAGGCGGCCGGGGTCGATCTCGCCGCCCTGCAGGATCGTTTGAGGCAGCCAACCGGCAGCTGCAGCGGCATTTGATCGCTTTAGTAGTGGCCGGTCGCAAGCCAATCTATTTTCCCGTCGCGATTTCACATCGCGGCCCGTTTGAATTTGCGCGCGCTTTTTGATTGCCTGGCCAACAGTAAATCGGCGATATTGATTGATGGCAGTGCCAACATCGCGCGTGGGGGTGTCCGATGTTGACCCGAACCTCTTTCCTGGTTTTGACTGCCTGTATCTGTTCTTTATCCTATGCTGTGTTGTATTTGAGTTTGAGCGCGCCGGGTGGGCGGATCGTGCTCGAGCGCACGACCGTTGCCTGGGTTTCGCTCGGCGTCGCGATCGGCGGGCTGGTGGTGCTGGCGCTCGGCATGTTCGTGCGCTCGATCATCAGGCCCTGGCGGCAGCATACGACGGTCTTCAAATAGGCCCGTCCGAGCGCCGAGGACCGGTGCGGCACGCCCCCGCCTGCGCAAGGTGGCGCCTGCCGCTCAGCTCGGCGGACCGCTCCGGTTGCGCTGCTTTTCGATCTGATCGATGTACCAGCGCAGGACATCGTTGATCCGGCGCTGGTAGCCCCGGCCGGTGGCGCGGAACCAGCCGAGCACTTCGCGCTCGAGGGCCAAGGTGATCTTGACCGTCTCGCGCGGTTCTTCGCTCTGAAAGTCGGGAACCTGCACCAAGCACCCCCAGCCTGTGCTCCCGTGAAGCTCACTTCACAAAATAGGATAGCGCGTCATCCTGGGGGCGCATAGGTTCGATAAACATTCAATGATATTTGTCTAAAATGGAATATGTGGTATTGCTTTGGAGCAAGTTGCGGATATTAGAGGTTGTGAGAAACGTGGTGACGGATTTTGCCGGCAGCGGTGCCGCTAGCCGTGATCTTAGGGATTCGACCCCGCTCGATGCCACCGCCGAGCTGACCAGCTGCGTGCGCGAGTGCCACGCCGAGGAGATCGCCGAGGTGCTGCTGGTCCTGTTCGGCGACGTCGACCAGGCGGAAGACCGCTTGGCCGCGGCCTTGGCGATCCGGGCTGACCATTGCCGGCTGCTGTGGCGCGACGTGCTGACCTACCTGGCCCAGGTGCGCGGCTAGGCCGGACCGCCGATCGTCCTTGCCAGCCGCGGCGCCCGGGCGCTAGACCAGCGGCTCCGGCAGCCGAGGTGGTGGCTGGTTCATCCTCAGGGCGGAGGCAGCATGAGCGAGGCAGCAACCATGCAGGCCGTGGTCATGGCTGGCACTGGCGGGCCGGAGGTGCTGCAGCTGGCAGATCTGCCGCGGCCCGTGCCCAGTGCCGGCCAGGTCCTGATCAAGGTCGCGGCCTGCGGGGTCAATCGGGCCGACCTCGCCCAGCGCACCGGCAACTACCCGCCGCCGCCGGGCGAGAGCGAGATCCTCGGGCTCGAGGTCGCCGGCACGATTGCCGAGCTTGGGCCGCAGGTCGAGGGCTGGCAGGTCGGCGACCGGGTGATGACCCTGGTCGGCGGAGGCGGCTATGCGACCTTCGCGGTGGCGCCGGCGGCGACCTTGATGCCGGTGCCGGAGCGCTGCAGCCTGATCGAGGGGGCGGCGATCCCGGAAGCCTTCATCACGGCCTATCTCAACATCTTCCAGGAGGCCGGCCTGCAAACCGGCGAGACCGTCCTGCTGCATGGTGGCGCCTCGGGCGTCGGCACGGCCGGCATCCAGCTGGCGAAGACGCTGGCCGGCGCCAAGGTCCTGGTCACGGTCGGCAATGCTGCGAAGGCGGAGGCCTGTCGAGCCCTCGGCGCCGATCACGCGATCCTGTACAAGGACAGCGATTTCGCCGAGGCGGTGCTGAGCCTGACCGGCAAGCGCGGCACGGACGTGATCCTCGACCATATCGGCGCCCGCTATCTCCAGCCGAACCTGAAATGTCTGGCGGTGCGCGGCCGACTGGTGATCATCGGCCTGCTCGGCGGGGCCAAGGCGGAACTCGACATCGGGCGGCTGATGGTCAAGCGGCAGCGGGTCATCGGCTCGGTGCTGCGCGCTCGCTCGATCGCCGAGAAGGCGGCGATCACCAAGGCGTTCATGGTCTCGACCACGGCCCATTTCGCGAGCGGCGCCCTGCGCCCGGTGGTCCATGAGGTGCTGCCGCTGGCAGCCGCCAAGCGGGCCCATGAGCTGATGGAAGGCAACGCCAATACCGGCAAGATTCTGCTGCTGGCCGATCCGGCGCTGTCGACCGCGGGCTGAGCCGCGGCCGGCGGCGCGGGCGAGCTGCCGTGACTAGAACTCGTGGCCTTCCTCGGCGACCGCCCGGCTGAGCGAGGCCAGCTCGGCCAGCTCCAGGAGCAGGCTGGTCGCGGCGAACGGCCCGAGCTTGAAGGGCGTGGTCTTGGTCACGAGGCCGGTTCGGCAGGCCGCCAGCATCACTGCCGCCAGGCGCTGCTCCTCGGCGAAGTAGCTGGGCACCAGGGCGCTCACCGCCTGCTGCCAGGCCTCGCTATCGCGATCCCGGCTGCCTTGCGTCTCCAGCTCGACGGTCTTGGCATTCAAGGTGGCGAGGCTGCGGATCTCTTCCAGAGTCAGGCTCGCCACGGCATCGGCATAGCGCAGAAAATCGCTCGCCAGCATGTAGGGGCGGCCGGACAGGCCGCGGATGACCTGCGCCATGATCCGCAGATTGACCCGATCGGTGCCTTCCTGGGACGCCCGGATATAGCGGATGACCATGGCGGCGGCTTCGTCGACCTCGCCCGCGCGGGCCAGCCGGCGCCGGGTCTGCTGCAGCTCGCCGATCAGGATCTCCTGGGCATCCTCGAGCCGCCAGCTCAAGAGCTTGCGCAAGGCGCCGCTCAGCCCGGCAATCATCGGACCCTGCCATGCCGCCCAGAGCTCCACCGCCAGATCGGCGAAGTTGTCCGGCAGTTTGTTCGTCATAAGGCGTTGAACCGTCATTGCCAATCGCTGTGCTGGGCTGGTTGAGCAGCGCCTTGAAAGGCGGCAGTCACGTGGCCGCCATCGCCGCCACAGGCATGCAGACTGTCGCTAAAACCTATCGCAATGCGACAGGAACACCAGGACATTTCGTGTACTGCGGTAGGTTTTTGCCACATGTGTGCCATCGAGGCTGATCCGGTCAATGATTGGTCTTCAATCCGCGAACGGATCACGTAGCAAAATGGTGTCGTCCCGATCCGGACTGGTCGAGAGCAACGCCACCGGCGCCTCGACCAGCTCCTCCAGGCGCTTCACGTACTTGACCGCGGCCGCCGGCAGGTCGGCAAAGCTGCGGGCGCCGCGGGTGCTGCCGGTCCAGCCCTCCAGCTCCTCGTAGATCGGCTGGACGCCTGCCTGGGCGGCCATGCCAGCGGGCAAATGGTGCAGGGTCTGGCCGAAATGGCGGTAGGCGGTGCACACCTTCAGCTGCTCGATGCCGTCCAGGACGTCGAGCTTGGTCAGGGCCATGCCGTGGATGCCGCCGACCTTGATCGCCTGGCGCACCAGCACGGCGTCGAACCAGCCGCAGCGCCGCGGCCGGCCGGTGACCGTGCCGAACTCGCGGCCCCGCTCGCCCAGCCGGCGGCCGATCTCGTCGTTAAGCTCGGTCGGGAACGGGCCTTCGCCGACCCGGGTGGTATAGGCCTTGGTGATGCCCAGCGCATAGCCGACCGCATCCGGCCCGGTACCGCTGCCAAGCGCCGCTGCCGCCGCCAGGGTGTTCGAGGAGGTCACGAACGGGTAAGTGCCGTGGTCGACGTCGAGCATCGCCCCTTGGGCACCTTCGAACAGGATCCGGGCCCCCCGCCGGCGCAGCTCGGCCAGCCGCAGCCAGACCGGCTCGGCATAGGGCAGGAGCTTCGAGGCCACGGTCAGCAGCTGCTCCTGCAGCGGCCCGGCCGCAATCTCCTCCTCGCCATAGCCGCGGCGCAGCGCGTTGTGATGCAGCAAGAGCTCGGCCAGCTTGTTCTCCAAGCGGCCGGGATCGGCCAGATCGCAGACCCGGATCGCGCGCCGCGCGACCTTGTCCTCATAGGCCGGACCAATGCCGCGGCCGGTCGTGCCGATCTTGCCGATGCCGCCATCGCCGCCGGAGCGGGCCCGCTCGCGCGCCCGGTCGAGCTCGCCATGGAGCGGCAGGATCAAGGGCGCGTTCTCGGCGATCCGCAAGCTGTCCGGGCCGACCGCGACGCCTTGGGCGCGCAGGCGGTCGATCTCCTCGAGCAGCGCCCAGGGATCGATCACCACGCCATTGCCGATCAGCGAGAGCTTGCCCGGCCGGACCACGCCGGACGGCAGGAGGCTCAGCTTGTAGGTGCCGCCATCGATGACCAAGGTGTGGCCGGCATTGTGGCCGCCTTGAAAGCGCACCACGACCTCGGCCCGCTCGGACAGCCAGTCGACGATCTTGCCCTTGCCTTCGTCGCCCCATTGGGCTCCGATGACGGCGACGTTGGCCATGCTGGCCTCCCAGGCTCACTCGGGTTCGGCGCAATCCGGGCCGATGTCTGGCGACCGGACAGCACGGAACGAACGACAGGTCAAGGACAATGGCCGCGCTGGCCGCATCGGTGACGGCGCCGCCAGCCGCAGCTTCACGCGCGCACCGCCCCAGGAGCGAGCCACCGCTTGCACGAGGATCCAACCCGTTCGCCGCGTTTCCCGGTCCGCGGCTGGCTCATGCTCGGCCTGCTTAGCGGCCTGCTGCTGGCGACCGCCGTGGTCTGGCTGTTCGCGCTGGTCGACGCGATGCCGATCCCGGGCTTCGAATTGTCGGTCGAAGCGGTCGCGGCCTTGATCGAGTCCTGGGGCATCTGGGGCATGGCCTTGTCGGTGCTGCTGATGGTGCTGCATAGCTTCGTGCCGTTTCCGGCCGAGCTGATCGCGATGGCCAATGGCATGATCTATGGCCCGGCGCTCGGCCTGGTGATCACCTGGGCCGGCGCGATGCTGGGCGCCCAGGTGGCCTTCGGGCTGGCGCGCTGGCTGGGCCGGCCGTTCGTGCTGGCGATGCTGGCACCGCGCCATCAAGCTGCCCTGGATCGCTGGCTCAGCCAGCAGAGCGTCGGCCTGCTCCTGTTCAGCCGCTTCCTGCCGATCATCTCCTTCAACCTGATCAACTACGCCGCCGGCCTGACCACGGTCTCGTGGTGGACCTTCAGCTGGACCACCGGCCTCGGCATCCTGCCGCTGACCTTCCTGATGGTGGCGTTGGGCGATGGCCTGGCCTCGGATCAGCATGGCTGGTGGCTCTATCTGCTGGCCGCGATCGGCATCGGCGGCCTGGTCTGGTGCGGCAGCGCCTGGCGCCGAGCCTCGCCGCAGCGGCTATAGGGCCGAAGCCGTACTATCAGCCCGGGCTGGTGGTTTGGCCGAGCCCTGCTAGCTCTTGTCCAGCTCGCGATACCAGGCGGTGAAGGCGAAGCTGGCGACGTCGGGCCGGAAGAAGGTCCATTCGCCCAAGCTCGCCGGCACCTTGTAGCTCTGCCAGGCCTGCTCCGCGGGCGTGCCGGCCTGATGGGCAGCGCGGGCAGCCGCCTCGACATGGGCAAGCAGCTCCAGATAGGGCTTGGCATCGGCGGCGGTGGCCAGGGCGCCGTGGCCGGGCACGAACAGGGCGTCCGGATCCTTGAGAATGGCGCTGGTGTGCTGGGCGAGCTGGCTCGGCAGGGCATCGCCGTAATAGGGGAACAAACCGTTGAAATAGAGGTCGCCGCACCAGACCATGCGCGGCTCGTCGAGCTCGATCGTGACGTCACTGGCGGTATGGCCGGCGCGGGGCTGCAGGCGCACGATCCGGCCGCCGAGATCGATCTCGGTCGGCTGGCTCGGGTCCATGATCACCCGGTCCGGCAGCACCACCAGCCGGGCTGCCTCGGCCAACGGGCCCTTCGGCTCCTTCATCTCGGCCGCCTGGCGCTCCCAGAGCAGCTTGCGGGTGGTCTCGGTCGCGATCATCGCCGGCAGCTCGGCGCCGTGGCCGTAGCCGGCGAGACCGCTGCTGTGGTCGCCGTGGAAATGGGTCAGCACCACATGGCTCGGCCGCCGGCCGGTCAGCGCCAAGGCGAGATTGCTCTGCCAGGCCGCCCCCGCCGGCGTCATGAAGCCCTCGATCGCCAGCACGCCGTCCTTGCCCGCGATGATCCCGCCATTGGAGAACGTGGTCGGGCGCGGCTGGTCCATGCCGCCGGCAAAGGGCGTGGAGACCACCGCCCAGACGCCGTCCGCGATCTTCTCGACCCGCGCGAACGGCTCGGTCTTGAGCACCTCGTGCTTGGGCAGGGCCGCGAACAGCTGGCGGGCCGGCGAGGTCGCCAGGCCCAGGCTGAGCGCCACATAGGCGGCGCAGGACAGGCCGCTGCCGAGGGCTGCCCGCCGGCTGCAATCGCCATGCGCGGGCGCCGGGCGAGCCGGCTGATCGGCGTGCTCCATGGCGTATCCTCCTGGCTGACCTGGCCGGCGGCTCAGGTCCTGGTTCAGCCGTTGGCGAGCAGCCAACGATTGGGCGCAGTCAGCGGGCCAACGAGGCCCGCCAGCGCCGTCCTAGAAGCTCAAGGTCTTGCACTGCTTGGTGTGGGGCAAAGTGCGGATCGCGCGCAGCACATCCTCGGACACCGACTGGTCGACCTCGATCAGGGCGATCGCATCGTCGCCCGGCGCGGTCCGGCCGAGATGGAAGGTCGCGATGTTGATGCCCGCGTCGCCCAGGATCTTGCCAAGCGCCCCAATGAAGCCCGGCTTGTCGTCGTTGCGCACGAACAGCATGTGCGGTCCGAGCTGGGCATCGACCGGAATGCTGCGGACCTCGACCAGGCGCGGCCGGCGCTCCTGGAACAGGGTGCCGGCGACGCTGCGATCGCCGCGCTCGGTATGGACGGTCAGCCGGATCAGGGTCTGATAGCCCTCGACCTGCTCCTGCTGGACGGTGGTCACCGCAATGTCGCGCTCGCGCGCCACCACCGGCGCGTTGACCATGTTGACGCTGGCCAGGAGCGGTGCCAGCAAGCCCTGCAGGATGGTCGCGGTGAGCGGCTTGGTGTTGAGCCCGGCGGCCTGGCCGGCATAGGTGATGGTCACGCCGCGCAGGCCGGTCTCGGTCAGCTGGCCGGCAAACGACCCTAGCTGCTGGGCAAGCGTCATGTAGGGCTTGAGGCGCGGCGCCTCCTCGGCGGTGACCGAGGCCATGTTGAGCGCGTTGACCACGGCGCCGGTGGTCAGATAGTCGGCCATCTGCTCGGCGATCTGGAGCGCCACCTTCTCCTGCGCCTCGGCGGTCGAGGCGCCGAGATGCGGCGTCACGACCACCTGGTCGAGCTCGAACAGCGGCGATTCCTTGGCCGGCTCCTTGGCGAACACGTCGAGCGCCGCCCCGGCGACGTGGCCGCTCCGGATCGCATCGTAGAGCGCCTGCTCGTCGACCAGGCCGCCCCGGGCGCAGTTGATGATGCGCACGCCCGGCTTGGTCTTGGCTAGCGCCTGGGCGCTCAGGATGTTGCGGGTCTGCTCGTTCAAGGGCGTATGCAGGCTGATGATGTCGGCGCGCGCCAGGAGCTCGTCCAGCTCGACCTTCTCGATGCCGAGATCCTGCGCCCGCTCGGGTCCCAGGAACGGGTCATAGGCGATCACCCGCATCTTCATGCCATGCGCCCGATCGGCGACGATCGAGCCGATATTGCCGCAGCCGACCAGGCCCAGCATCTTGCCGGCCAGCTCCATGCCCATGAACTTGGACTTTTCCCACTTGCCGGCGCGGGTCGAGCGGTCGGCGGCGGGCAGCCGGCGGGCCAAGGCCATCATCAGCGCGATCGCGTGCTCGGCCGTGGTCACCGAATTGCCGAACGGCGTGTTCATGACCACGACGCCCTGGTTGGTCGCGGCCAGCACGTCGATGTTGTCGACCCCGATGCCGGCGCGCCCGACCACCTTGAGATTGCGCGCGGCCGCCAGAACCTTGGCCGAGACCTTGGTGGCGGAGCGCACCGCCAGGCCATCGTAATAGCCGATGATCTCGAGCAGCTCGGCCTCGTTCAGGCCGGTGCGCACCTCGACCTCGACCTGACGGTCCTGAAATACCGCGACCGCTGCCGGGCTCAAATCGTCGGCGATCAATACCTTGGGCATCGCATTATCCTCGCGGTGGATTCGGATCTCGACCGATCCAGTAAACACTCTAGCTAAGCTGCAACTTGGCCTCGGCGAAGGCCCAGTCCAGCCACGGCAGCAAGGCGGCCAGGTCGCTGGCCTCGACCGTGGCGCCGGCCCACAGCCGGAGCCCCGGCGGCGCATCGCGATAGCCGGCGATGTCGAAGGCCACCTGCTCCTCCTCCAACCGCCGCACCAGATCCTTGATCAGGCTGGCCTGGCGCTCGGCCGGCAGGGCCTGCACCACGGGATCGACGATCTTCAGGCAGATCGAGGTGGGCGAGCGGGTCTCCGGCCGCTCGGCCAGGAAGTCGACCCAAGCCGTGGCTGCCACCCAATCCGCCACCACCCGCGCATTCGCCTCGGTCCGCTCGATCAGCGCCGCCAAGCCGCCGAGCCCCTCGGCCCAGCGCAGGCCGTCGAGCGCATCCTCGACCGCCAGCATCGAGGGCGTGTTGATGGTCTCGCCCTTGAAGATGCCCTCGATCAGCTTGCCGCCCGAGGTCAGGCGGAAGATCTTCGGCATGGGCCACGCTGGCTTGTAGGCCTCGAGCCGCTCGACCGCGCGCGGGCTCAGAATCAAGACGCCATGCTGCGCCTCGCCGCCCAGCACCTTCTGCCAGGAATAGGTCACGACATCGAGCTTGGGCCAGGGCAGCGCCATGGCGAAGGCGGCCGAGGTCGCATCGCACAAGGTGAGGCCGGCGCGATCATCGGCGATCCAGTCGCCATCCGGCACGCGGACGCCCGACGTCGTGCCGTTCCAGGTGAACACCACGTCGCGCGCCGGATCGACCGCGGCCAGATCCGACAGCCCGCCATAAGGCGCGGTCAGAACCCGCAGATCGGTCAGCTTCAGCTGCTTTTGCGCATCGCTCGCCCAGCCCTCGCCGAAGCTCTCCCAGGCCAGGAGATCGACGCCGCGGGCGCCCAGCAAGCTCCACATCGCAGCTTCGAAGGCGCCCGTGTCGGAGGCCGGCAGAATGCCGATGCGGTAGTCGTCCGGCAGGCCGAGGAGGCGGCGCGAGCGGGTCAGCACCTCGGCCAGCCGGCCCTTGCCGAGGGCGGCGCGATGCGAGCGCCCAAGGGCGGCGTTGGCCAGCGCGCTCAGCTGCCAGCCGGGTCGCTTGGCGGTCGGCCCCGAACCAAACCTGGGATTGCGAGGACGCTCGGTTGGCTGCATGGCGGATCATCATGGTGAGGGGAAGGCGATGGCCGGTCGCGGCCAGGCCGCTTGCTGCGCCGCAGCGTCTGTCTATGAGCCTGGGCCGCGGGCGTCAACCGCCTCGATCCTAGCAGCCGCCATTGCAACCGGCAGGATTGGAAGGCGCTCACGGCGGCCGCGCGGACCCTTGACGCCGCCCGGCCGTCGCTCCCACATAGATGGCTGTGGATTGCCGGGCCGGGGAATGGTCGAGCGCCCATGCGCCGCGGGGAAAGCGCTCGTCCGCTGGCGGTCCTTATGCTAATGAGCCTTGTGCCATAGGGCCATGCGCATGGCCCTAATCCGGGCGCTTTGATCCGATCGGGCCTCCATGAACCGCTCTGAACTGACCGTGTTGCTGGCGAGTCCGCGCGGCTTTTGCGCGGGCGTGGAGCGCGCGATCGAAATCGTCGAGCGCGCCTTGGCGGAGCACGGCCCGCCGATCTATGTGCGCCACGAGATCGTGCACAACAAGCATGTGGTCGATCGCTTGCGCGCCAAGGGTGCGGTCTTCGTCGAGGAGCTTGATGAAGTCCCGGAGAACGCCCTGGTAGTGTTCTCGGCGCATGGCGTGCCCAAGGCCGTGCCGGCCGAAGCGCGCCGGCGCCGGCTGCTCTTTGCCGATGCCACCTGTCCCTTGGTCAGCAAGGTGCACCGCGGCGTCGAGCAGCATCACAAGGCCGGTCGGACGGTGCTTCTGATCGGCCATGCCGGCCATCCCGAGGTGGTCGGCACGATGGGCCAGCTGCCGCTGGGCGCGGTGCTGCTGATCGAGGACGTGGCCCAGGCGGAGCGGCTGGAGGTGCCCGATCCGGATCGGCTCGCCTATGCCACCCAGACGACGCTCTCGGTGCGCGAGACCGAGGATGTGCTGGCGGTGCTGCGGCGCCGGTTCCCCAAGATCGCCGGGCCGCGCCGCGAGGATATCTGCTACGCCACCACCAACCGCCAGCGCGCGGTCGAGGCGCTGGCGCCAGGCGCCGATCTGACCTTGGTAATTGGCTCGCCCAATTCCTCCAACTCGGTCCGGCTGGTCGAGGTCGCCAAGGCCGCGGGCGCGCCGAAAGCGGCGCTGGTGCAGAGCGCTGCAACCATGGATTGGCAGCTCATGGACGGGGTGGCGACCGTCGCGATCAGCGCTGGCGCCTCGGCGCCCGAGGAGCTGGTCGACGAGCTGGTCGAGGCCTGCCGGGCGCGCTTCGCGATCACGGTCCGGGAGGTCGAGGTCGTCAAGGAGGACGTGTTCTTCAAGAGCCCGCCGATTCCGGCGCGCCGCGCCTCCTGAGATGGCCAGGGCAGACAGGCAAGCCGGCGCCGGCGAGCGCCGCGCAGCTCTGGCGCTGAGCTGCTAGCATGGCGGTCTATACCCTGATCGACGACGACTCGCTGGCCGATTTCCTGGCCTGCTACGAGCTTGGCCAGCTGCTCAGCCTGAAGGGCATCGCCGAGGGCGTCGAGAACTCCAACTACCTCGTGATCACCGAGCGCGGCCGCTATATCCTGACGCTGTACGAGAAGCGCGTCGATCCGGCCGATCTGCCGTTCTTTTTGGGCCTGATGGAGCATCTGGCGCAGCGCGGCGTGCGCTGTCCGACGCCGGTTCATGGCAGCGATGGTGCAGCCTTGCGCCAGCTCTGCGGCCGGCCGGCAGCGCTGATCGAGTTCCTGGACGGCGTGTCGCCGCGGCGCTGGCAGGCGGCCCAGTGCGCCGAGCTTGGCCGAGCGCTCGCCCGGCTGCATCTGGCCGGCGCCGACTTTGAGATGCGGCGGGCCAACGCCTTATCGCTGGACGGCTGGCACCGCGTGTTCACGGCCTGCCGCCACCACGCCGACAGCGTCTGCCCCGGCCTCGAGGCGGAGCTGGCCAGTGAGCTCGAGGCGCTGGCAGCGGCCTGGCCAGCCGATCTGCCGAGCGGCGTCATCCATGCCGATCTGTTCCCCGACAACGTGTTCTTCCGCGGCGCTGAGCTGTCCGGGATCATCGACTTCTACTTCGCTTGCAACGACCTCTTGGCCTATGACCTCGCGATCTGCCTGAACGCCTGGTGCTTCGAGCCGGATGGCGCCTTCAACATCACCAAGGCGCGCCAGCTGTTCGCAGGCTATCAGCAGATCCGGCCGATCGGCGCCGACGAGCTGGCAGCGCTGCCCTTGCTGGCGCGCGGGGCGGCCTGTCGGTTCCTGATGACCCGGCTGTTCGACTGGCGCCACCAGGTCGAAGGTGCGCTGGTCAAGCCGAAGGATCCGCTCGAATATCTGGAAAAGCTGCGGTTCCACCGCCATGCGGCCGGGCCCGGCGATTACGGCTTGGGCTGAATGCATGGCAGAGGCGGCTAACCACCAGGACGACCTGGTCACGATCCATACCGATGGCGCCTGCTCGGGCAATCCCGGTCCGGGCGGCTGGGGCGCCATCCTGACCTGGCGCGGCCAGGACCGGGAGCTGTCGGGCTATGAGCCGGCGACCACCAACAACCGGATGGAGCTGGCGGCCGCGATCGCCGCGCTGGAAGCGCTTAAGCGGCCGACCCGGGTGCGCCTGTTCACCGACAGCAACTACCTGCGCCAGGGCGTGATGGCCTGGCTGCCGCGCTGGAAGGCCAATGGCTGGCGCACCGCCGACAAGCAGCCGGTCAAGAACCAGGATCTGTGGCAGCGCCTCGATCTGGCCCTGCGCAGCCACAAGGTGGAGTGGCACTGGGTAAAAGGCCATGCCGGCCACCCGGAGAATGAGCGCGCCGACGCCCTGGCGCGGGCCGCGATCAAGGCCGCGGCCGCGACCACGGCGGCGTGACTGAAGGGTGAAACGGTCGCTTCAGAGGGCGGCCAGGATGCTGGCGGCGCTCGATTTCTCGGCCTGGCTCGGCACGTCCTCGACCATCAAGGCAGTGACCTTGCCGTCCTCGGCGATCATCGCGTAGCGCTTGGAGCGCGTGCCGAGCCCGGCGGCGCTGCCATCGAAATCCAGACCGATCGCCTTGGTGAACTCGCCATTGCCGTCGGACAGGATCTCGATCTTGCCCTCCGCCTCGACCGCCTTCGACCAAGCGCTGAGCACGAACGGGTCGTTGACCGCGACGCACAGGATCGCGGCCACGCCCTTGGCCTTGATCTCGCCAGCATGCTGCAGGAAGCCAGGCAGATGCTTCTCGTGACAGGTCGGCGTGAACGCGCCCGGGACTGCGAACAGCACGATCTTCTTGCCCTTGGCCAGGTCGGCCAGGCTGACGGTCTGGACCCCGCCGGCCTTGAATTGCCGCAGCGTTGCGTCAGGTAGACGGTCACCGATCTGGATCGCCATGAGGCAGCTCCTCCCAGACAAGCCGGCCCGAGGCAGGGCCGCGCAGGCAAGGGACTGTGGCACGCCAAGGCCGGGCAGACAACGCGTCCCGCTAACAAATTGTTAACCCTGGGACGGCAGGATGACCGCTCGACCTTGCTGCACCAAGCTATTCGTCTAAACTGTGAGGCATGGCTGCGAACATGACCGCGCGCGAGGAAACCAGCCTGGTTGGCCAGCTGCTGGTGGCAATGCCGAACATGGCCGATCCGCGCTTTGCGCGGACGGTCATTTACCTGTGCGCGCATTCCTCGGAAGGCGCCATGGGCCTGGTCGTCAACCGGCTGATCGACAGCCTGGACTTCGAGAGCCTGCTGCAGCAGCTGGGCATGTCGGCCAAGACCGATGAGCGCGACCTGCCGATTCATTTCGGCGGTCCGGTCGAAAGCAGCCGCGGCTTCGTCCTGCATTCGACCGACTATCAGCAGGAATCGACGCTGGTGATCGACGACGAGGTTGCGCTGACCGCCACCATCGACGTGCTGCGGGCGATTGCCACGGGCGCTGGCCCGCTGCAGCGCGTGCTGGCGCTCGGCTATGCCGGCTGGGGGGCGGGCCAGCTCGATCGCGAGATCCAGGAGAATGGCTGGCTCATGGTGCCGGCGGATGACGAGCTGGTGTTCGGCGGCGATCACGACACCAAGTGGGCCCGCGCCATGGCCAAGCTCGGCATCGACCTCAGCCTGCTTTCGACCGAGGCGGGCCACGCCTGACGTCGATACCGCTCAGCCCGGGCCAGGGCCAGGCATCGAGCGGCGCGGCGTCGTCTAGCGGAGCGCTGCGTAGCTGAGCGTCGCCGGCTGCGGCTGGCCGGCATAGAGCTCCGCCAGGCCCATATAGGTCACGCGGACCCGCGCCGTGCCCTTCCGCTCGAAGTCGAGCGCCCGGGCAGCCTGCTTCGACAGATCGATGATCCGGTTCTTGACGAACGGCCCCCGGTCATTGACCCGCACGACGGCACTGCGACCATTTTCCAGATTGGTGACCCGGACCAGGCTCGGCAGGGGCAAGGTCGGATGGGCCGCGGTCAGGTCGTACATGTTGTAGACCTCGCCATTGGCGGTCGGGCGGCCATGGAAATCGGTACCGTACCAGGAGGCGACGCCCTCCTGCTCGTACTGGCTGACCATGCGCGGATGATACCACTGGCCGGACACCTGGTAGGGGGTGCCGACCTTGTAATGCGGTCGGCTGGTCCGATAGGTGCCGCCGCAGCCGGCCAGCAAAGTCAGGCTGCAAAGCACCGCCAGCGCGCCCAAGCCAAGTCTGCCAAGCTGAACCCCGCGCATGCTTGGTCTCCCGTTGATCCTGACCTTTTACTAAACAACATCACAAGCACAGACCAAACCATCGCGCAAGGCTTATCGCCAGGCCGCCTGGGCTGCGGCTTGAGCGAAAGCATCAACCTGATCAGCTAAGCTGCTATGACGAAATCCGCAGTCGCGAAGCGGGAACCGCATTCAACCGCCGGCAATTCTCACCTTCAGCGTGCAGTCCAGCCCCCGTCGACTGGGAGGGTATGACCGGTGATCATGCTCGCGGCGTCGCTCGCCAGGAAGCCGATGGCGAACGCCACCTCGGCCGGCTCGACCAGACGGCCGAGCGGCGTGGCGGCCAGGATCTGCTCGGTCATGCCTGGCTCGGCCAGCAGCGGCACGGTCAGCCTGGTGCGCGCGAAGGTCGGCGCCACCGCGTTGACCCGCACGCCGAATGGCGCCCATTCGCAGGCGAGCGCGCGGGTGAAATTGACCAAGGCGCCTTTGGCGGCGTGGTAGGCGAGGTTGGGATAGAGGCTGTTGCCGACCAGGCCCATGATCGAGGCGACATTGACCACCGCGCCCCGCCTGGCTGCCACCATCGCCCGGCCGGCCGCCCGGGCGCACAGAAAGCTGCCGGTCGCGTTGATCTCCAGGACCTGTCGCCAGCGCTCGCTCGGCAGATCGAGGCTCGGCAGCCGGGCGCCCGCCCCGGCGTTGTTGACCAGGATGTCGAGCCGGCCATGACGGCCCAGAACCTGGGCGATCCCAGCCTCGACCGCAGGCTCGTCGGTGACGTCGAGCGCCAGCGCCCAGCCCGGCGCCAGGTCCGCCGCCACCGCTTCTGCCGCAGGCCCATCGAGGTCGCTGACCACGACCGTCGCCCCGGCTTGCGCCAGGGCGCGCGCGGTTGCCTCGCCAATTCCGGCAGCGCCGCCGGTGACCAGTGCCACCCGGCCGTCCAGCCGCAGCGCCCCAAGATAATCCATCCGCCGCGCCCTCCGTTGGCCACCGCCATGCTGCCATCGGCATGCGCCCGCGCGCCAGCCGCGCTGGGCCGGCGGTGGTGCTGGCGCATCGGCAGCCGTGGCGACTCGGCCACAGCGCGGACGGTCGCGCCCTGCCAGCAGCGCCGCTATAGTCCTGCCGCATTCACAAGGCGGCCAAGCGCGCTTATCGACCAGCCTCATGGCCGCTGCCGGCCGGCGACGGCAGCGCGCTTAAGCGCTCGTTAAGCTTGTCGGCATAGGCTGAATGGCAGATGGGAGGGAGCAGGCGATGTGTGGAATTGTCGGCATTCTGGGCAGCCAGACCGCTGCGCCCCTGCTGCTGGAGGCGCTCAAGCGCCTGGAATATCGTGGCTATGACAGCGCCGGCATTGCCACCCTGGTCGATGGCCAGATCGAGCGCCGCCGCGCCGAGGGCAAGCTCGTCAATCTCGAGCGCGTGCTGCGCGAGCGCCCGCTCGCTGGCGCCATCGGCATCGGCCACACCCGATGGGCGACCCATGGCGCGCCGACCGAGGACAACGCCCATCCGCATGAGGCGAACGGCGTGGCCGTGGTCCACAACGGCATCATCGAGAATTTCGAGGCGCTCCGTTACGAGCTGATCCAGAAGGGCCACCACTTCACCACCCAGACCGACACCGAGGTGGTGCCGCATCTGGTCGGCGCCTATCTCGAGCAGGGCCTGGCGCCGGTTGCGGCCGCGAAGGCGGCGCTGGCCCGGCTGGAGGGTGCCTTCGCGCTCGCCTTGCTGTTCCAAGATCAGCCGGATCTCTTGATCTGCGCCCGGCGCGGCAGCCCGCTGGCGATCGGCTATGGCACCGGCGAGATGTATGTCGGCTCGGACGCCCTGGCGCTCGCCCCGCTGACCGACCGGATCCAGTATCTGGACGAGGGCGACTGGGCGGTGGTTCGGCTCGAAGGGGCCACCATCTACGATGCCCAGGGCGCCGAGGCGGCGCGCCCGATCGTGCAGACCGCCTTTTCCGGCGCGCTGATCGGCAAGGGCAACTACCGCCACTTCATGCACAAGGAAATTCACGAGCAGCCGGCGGTGCTGGGCGATACCTTGCGCGCCTTTGCCAGCCCCTTGGATCACCGGATCCAGCTGCCCGATCTGCCGATCGATTTCGCCGGGCTGTCACGGCTGCAGATGGTCGCCTGCGGCACCGCCTCCTATGCCTGCATGGTCGGCAAATACTGGTTCGAGCAGCTGGCGGGCCTGCCGGTCGATGTCGAGATCGGCTCGGAGTTCCGCTATCGCGGGACGCCGCTGGATCCGAAAGCCGCCGGTCTGTTCGTCTCCCAATCCGGCGAGACGATGGACACGCTGGAGGCGATGCGCCACGTCAAGCGCGCCGGGCTGAAGACGATCGCGGTGGTCAACGTGCCGGAGAGCACGCTGGCGCGCGAAGCGGATTGTCAGCTGCGCACCTTGGCCGGACCCGAGATCGGGGTGGCCTCGACCAAGGCCTATACCACCCAGCTCGCCACGCTCGCCTGCCTTGCGATCGGCGCTGCCAGGGCGCGCGGCCGCCTCACGCCGGAGCGGGAGGCGGCGCTGACCCAGGCGCTCGACGAAGTGCCGGCGCGCGCGGCCGAGGTCTTGATGCAGGACGCGGCCTTCGAGCGGCTCGCCCACGAGCTGAGCCATGCCCGCGACGTGCTCTATATCGGCCGCGGCACCAGCTATCCGATCGCCCTTGAGGGAGCGCTGAAGCTCAAGGAGATCAGCTACATTCACGCCGAGGGCTATGCCGGCGGCGAGCTCAAGCATGGGCCGATCGCGCTGATCGACGAGCATGTGCCGGTGATCGTGGTGGCGCCGCGCGATGCTCTGTTCGAGAAGACCGCCAGCAATCTGCAGGAGGTCGTGGCCCGGGGCGGCAAGGTGATCCTGCTGAGCGACCAGCAAGGCTGCGATCAGCTGCGCCAATATGTCCACACCTCGATCGCCCTGCCGACGGTCGATCCGGTCGTGGCGCCGCTGCTCTACGCCATCCCGGTGCAGCTGCTCGCCTATCATACCGCCGTGGTCAAAGGGACCGACGTCGATCAGCCGCGCAACCTGGCCAAGTCCGTGACCGTGGAGTGACCAGCTGTCGCCGTGCTGCAGGATGTGCTGCCTGAGGCTCGATCGACCGCCAGGTGAGTGCGTCGGTCGCCACCCTCACCAAGACCGCCTCGGCGCGCGCGGCTATCTCGACTGCGGCAACGCCGACGCATGCCGCTGGAGCAACACGGCGGCACATGGGCGCTCATCTGGCCAAGCGTCCGAAGGCTCGCCGCCAGCGGCCAGCCCTTGCCCGGCGGCCATAGACCTGGCGGATCAGCGGAACATTGGTCTTTGGCTACGTCTGGCGACTAGGATCAGAACCTGATCAGGCTAACCGCTTAGCCCAATCAACCCAATCTTCAGCTATTCCGGCGATCCTGCCGATGGTCCATGCGACCCTGGGAATCCGCGCCGTTAGCAAGTCTATTGACCGACGCGCGGATTCCCAGGATCGCATGGACCAAGAACGCTGCGTCAGCTTCGGCCCAAAGCGTTAAGAAATGGTTGGCTGCTTCGACCATTGCGGCAGCAGCGGCGAGGGGCGTGACCAGTCAGCTGCAGGCATCGATCGGGGTGCGGCCTTAGGCTTGAGCCGCCCCCGGCCCACTCGATAAATATGACAGAGATGGTGATACCCCGGTCGGCGATCGTCGGACGCTTGGCGGCAAGGCTTCACCAGGCTTGGCGCGACGGGCTCCGGGCCGTGGTGCAAGGCGTCTGCGCCAGCCGCAACGGCGGCCAGCACCTCCCCCGCCGGCTCACGCGCCTAAGGCCTTGCGCCGCCAGCGCCGTGATCTCGAGCACAAGATCATCGGGCAAGGGGCTCTGGCTGCGCGCGCGTCGCAGACCTGTCACCACGGCGCCCGTTCGCCCCATGGCGGCAGAGCTGCTCGAGCCTGGCCGACGCGCGCGATCCGG
>CADEGR010000015.1:0-17531 GCA_902826935.1 uncultured Alphaproteobacteria bacterium
CGCGCCGGCTGGTGCGGGTCCTGCCGCAGCTCGAGGGGCCGAGCTTCGAGGTCTATTTCGTCTATCCGGAGGAAATGCGCTCGTCGAAGCGGGTCAGCGTGTTCCGGGACTTTTTGCTCAGCAAGATGGCCGAGCAGGCGGTCTGGTAGGCCTGGCGCTGCCGTTGCAGGCAAGACACATAGTTTCAATTTCGCATAACAGCCATGCAACCAAGCACTAGTAGGCACAACCCAGGAAGTCTATATATCGCATTGCAGCACGGCAGTGCGGTTTAGCGCTGCAGCGCTGGTCCAGCCCGGTTCTTTCCCTGAAGAGCTGGTCTGGGCCTCTGAGCGCGATGCTCAGAGCTTTGAGGATCTCTGATCCTCACGTCTCCCAGACGTTAAGCCTCCCTGATTAACTCCGCCGGGTCGAAAGACCCGGCTTTTTTTTGGCTGTTTGGCAAGGTGCGCGCTGACCGTCCACCGTTCTTACGGGACGGCTTCTGGCCGGTCAAGCGACAAGATTGTACTGTAGAACATACATCTTTGGTGTTTACATTAATGCGTTAGTCGAGACCATGGCATCACATGTACAAAGGCTGGTTCTCCAGACCCTTGTACAGGCCAGCGACCTGCTCGGCGTAGCCGTTGTACAGCAGCGTTGGCACCTTTTGATTGCTGCCGAGCGGCGTTTCCATGGCCTGGCTCCAGCGCGGATGCGGCACCTCCGGGTTGACGTTGGCCCAAAAGCCGTACTCGCTGGCCTGGATGGTCTCCCAGAAGCTCACCGGCCGCTCCTCGGTGAAGCTGAAGCGGACGATCGATTTGATCGACTTGAAGCCGTATTTCCAGGGCGTCGCGAGGCGCAGCGGCGCGCCGTTCTGGTTCGGGATCGGCTTGCCGTAGAGCCCGGTTGCGATGAAGGCGAGCTCGTTGGTCGCCTCGGCCAGGGTCAGCCCCTCGATATAGGGCCAGGGATACCAGAACTGCCGCTGCCCGCTCGCCATGTCGGGATCCTGGAAGGTCTCCATGCGCAGATACTTGGCGCTACTTTGCGGCTTGGCGAAATCGACCAGGGCCTTGAGCGGGAAGCCGCTCCATGGCACCGCCATCGACCAGGTCTCGACGCAGCGATGGCGGTACAGCCGCTCCTCGAGCGGCATCTGGCGCAGCAGGTCGTCGATCGCGATCGTCCGCTCCTGCTCGACCAGACCGTCGATCGTGACGGTCCAGGGTCGGGTCTTGAGAGTCTGCGCCGCCGCCGAGATCTGCTTGTGCGAGCCGAACTCGTAGAAATTGTTGTAGGTGGTGACCAGCTCTTCCTTGCTCGGCGTCGGAATCCGCGCATCCAGCTGATAGCGCTCGTTGCGCTTGACCGGATAGAGGCTGCTCGACGGATCGGCGGCAACCTCGGCCTTTGCGGGTGCCAGGCGCCCCGCCGCCAGCAGGATCGGGCCGGCGGCCAACGCCTGGATCAGGCTCCGCCGCTGCGCGAACACGGCCTCGGGCGTGGCGGCACTCGCCGGCAGCTCCCAGGCTCGCCGCTGCTTGATCATCATGACGCCCATCCTCCTCGGCCAGGATCCGGCATCAACATGGTGCCTCGGCTGGTTGACGTGCACATCAAGATTACGCGAGCCCGCCGCCAGGCCACGAGCGGGCCGAGCAAAAAAAGCCCCGGCCGAAGCCGGGGCGAAGCGGGTCCAGGGAGTGGATCAGGGAGGCTAGCGTGAGCCACGTCAGCGGCCGGCGAGGCCGGCTCGGCCGCGGCTCATCGTTGATCTTCGGGATAGGACCGCGCCCTCCGGGACCGCCGGCCGGCCTTTACCTGCTGCCGCCGCCCTCCTATCTCTGCAGGGCACAGGCCGCGCAGGACGCGCCTGGGACGGCGCGGATCAGGAGGCTGGACATGGCCGACAAGGTCGTCAAATCGGATGCGGAGTGGCGGGCGGCGCTCACACCTGAGCAATATCGGGTGACCCGGGCCAAGGGCACGGAGCGCCCGTTCACCGGCGAATACCACGCCACCAAGGCTGCCGGCGTCTATCAATGCGTGTGCTGCGGCCAGCCGCTGTTCGATGCCGCCGCCAAATTCGACTCCGGCACCGGTTGGCCCAGCTTCTATCAGCCCCTGGCGCCCGACGCGGTCGCCACGGAGACCGACCGCAGCCTGTTCATGACCCGCACCGAGGTCCTGTGCAGCCGCTGCGACGCGCATCTCGGCCACGTGTTTCCGGACGGTCCGGCACCCACCGGCCAGCGCTATTGCATGAACTCGGCGGCCCTCAGGCTGAAGCCCAAGACCGAGGCACGCTGAGCCAAATGGCCGCCTTCACCCTTGTCATCGGCAACAAGAACTATTCCTCCTGGTCGCTCCGACCCTGGCTCGCCATGCGCCAGGCCGAGATCCCGTTCGCCGAGATCGTGATCCCGCTCTACCAGCCGGACAGCAAGCGCCGCCTGCTGGCCGAGGCCGCGGTTGGCCGGGTGCCGGTCCTCAAGCATGGCGAGCGGGTCATCTGGGACAGCCTGGCGATCCTAGAATATCTGGCGGAAGAGCTGCCGGATCGGCAGCTTTGGCCCGCCGAGCCGGCGGCGCGTGCCCATGCCCGCTCAATCGCGGCCGAGATGCATGCGGGCTTCGTCACGCTGCGCCGCCAATTGCCGATGGACATCCGCGCCCGGCGGCATGTCGCCCCTACCACCGGCGAGCTGGCCCAGCAGATCGAGCGGGTCCAGGCGATCTGGCGCGAATGCCGGACCCGCGCCGGCGATCGTGGGCCCTTTCTGTTCGGCCGGTTCAGCAATGCCGATGCCATGTATGCGCCGGTGGCCACGCGCTTTCGCAGCTACGACGTGCCGCTCGACGCCGTCAGCCAGGCTTATGTCGACGCCATCCTGGCGCTGCCCGCATTCCGGGAATGGGAGGCGGCCAGCCTCGCCGAGCCCTGGACTATCACCAGCACCCCGTGAACCAGGACCGGCCGCCCGTCATGCCCAAATGCACCTTGGTGATCGGCAACAAGAACTACTCGTCCTGGTCCTTGCGTGCCTACCTCGCCCTGCGCCAGAGCGGCCTGCCCTTCGCCGAGCAGTTGATCGGCCTGCACGAGCCGGATCACCAGCAACGGCTGCTGGCGATCTCGCCGGCCGGCCGCGTGCCGGTGCTGCTGCATGACGGGCTGGTGATCTGGGACAGCCTGGCAATCATCGAATATCTGGCCGAGCTCGCCCCGGCCGCGGGGCTCTGGCCGGCTGAGCCGGCGGCGCGCGCCGAGGCCCGCTCGATCGCCGCCGAGATGCATTCCAGCTTCGCCGCCTTGCGCAGCAACATGCCGATGAACCTCCGCAAGTCGCTGCCCGGCCGCGGCCAAGGCCCAGGCGTCGCCGCCGATCTCGGTCGGATCCGAACGCTCTGGCGCGACGCTCTCGCTCGCTTCGGCCGCGACGGCCCCTATCTGTTCGGCGCCTGGAGCGCTGCCGATGCAATGTACGCGCCCGTGGTCACCCGCCTGGTGACCTATGGCGTGGCTCTGGATGCGGGCAGCCAGGCCTATGTCGACGCCGTCATGGCCTGGCCGGCCCTGCAGGAGTGGCGGACCGCCGCCCTGGCCGAGCCTTGGATCGTGCCCGAGGACGAGGTCGATTGAGTCCCACCTCGTGAGCTGGGGTATCGCCTAGAGCGGGCGACCGGTCTCGAGCAGGCTCTTGCGGCCGGACAGGATCTTCGGCCAGCCATTGCTGACCGCCTCGATCAGCTTGGAGCCGGTCCGGCTCGATCTCGTTGATGACGGTTGCTGCAACCACTTTCGCGGCCGCTTCAGCGTCACTACCTTGGGTGCGACGCGGCTTGGCCGCCGGGCAGGCTCATGGGAACAGCAGCGGATGCAAGGGATCAGCCGCCGGCTCAGCGTGGCGCCGATGATGGACTGGACGGATCGCCATGCGCGCTACTTCCTGCGCCTGCTGGCACCCCGGACCTGGCTCTATACCGAGATGGTCACGACCGGTGCCGTGTTGCGCAGCGGCGACCCGGCGCGCTGGCTGGCCTTCGATCCAGCCGAGCGGCCCTTGGTGCTGCAGCTCGGCGGGAGCGAGCCCGAGGCGCTGGCCCAGGCAGCCGCGATCGGCCGCGACTTCGGCTATGACGAGATCAACCTCAATGTCGGCTGCCCGAGCGATCGGGTGCAAAACGGCCGCTTCGGCGCCTGCTTGATGGCCGAGCCGGCACTGGTCGCTGCCTGTGTCGAGGCCATGGGCGCCTCTGGCCTGCCGATCACGGTCAAGACCCGGCTCGGCATCGACGATCAGGACAGCTTCGATTTCCTGCTGCGGCTGGTCGATCAGGTCGCGGCCGCGGGCTGCCGCAGCTTCGTCGTCCATGCCCGCAAGGCCTGGCTGTCCGGCCTCAGCCCGAAGGAGAACCGCGAGCTGCCGCCGCTCGACCATGCGCGCGTGCATCGCCTGAAGGCTGCGCGGCCGGCGCTGGAGATCATCGTCAATGGCGGCATCGCGACGCCCGGCGAGGTCGTGAGCCAGCTGGCCGCGGTCGATGGCGTGATGGTCGGCCGGGCCGCCTACCAGAATCCCTACGCTCTGATCGCGCTCGAGGCAGCCGCCTTCGGCCCGATCGCCAACCCGCCCAGCCGCCACGCCATCGCCCGCACCTTCCTGCCCTATGTCGAGCGGCAGCGCGCCATGGGCACGCCGCTCGCGGCGATGACCCGCCACATCCTGGGTCTATTCAACGGCCAGCCCGGAGCCCGGATCTTCCGCCGCCATTTGTCCGAAACCGCCCACCGCGCCGCCGCCGGACCCGAGGTGATCGAGGCCGCGCTGCGCATGGTGCCCGACCACAGCCTCGCCGCACCCTGCGCCGCCTGAGCCAACCCATCGACCGGGCGCCGGATGGGGCCCGCGCGGGACGGGCGCCGGTGCTGGAGGAACCATGACGGCTGCTTGCATCATCACGGTCGCGATCACCGGCTCCCTGCCGACGAAGGCGGACAATCCGGCGGTGCCGATCACGGTCGCCGAACAGATCGAATCGACGCATGAAGCGTTCGAGGCCGGCGCCACGCTGGCCCATCTCCATGTCCGCAACGACGATCAGAGCCCGACCTCCGATCCGGCGCGGTTTGCCGATCTGCTGACGGGGCTGCGCGCGCATTGCCCCGGCATGATCCTGCAGGTCTCGACCGGCGGCCGCTCCGGGGCCGGCCGGGAGCGCGGCGGGATGCTGCATCTTGGTCCCGACATGGCGTCGCTCAGCACCGGCTCCTGCAACTTTCCGACCCGGGTCTACGAGAACCCGCCGGAGCTGATCGACTGGCTGGCAGCCGAGATGCGCCAGCACCGGGTCAAGCCCGAGATCGAGGTGTTCGACCTCTCGATGCTGTTCAAGGCGGTCGCGATGGCCGCCGCGGGCCAGATCGAGGGGCCGCTCCATGTCCAGTTCGTGCTGGGCGTCAAGAACGCCATGCCGGTCGACCGCGAGGTGTTCGAGTTCTATGTGCGGACTTTGCGCCGCCTGGCCCCGGATGCGACCTGGACCGGTGCCGGGATCGGCAAGGACCAGCTCACCTTGAATCGATGGTCGCTGGAGCTGGGCGGCCACTGCAGGACCGGGCTCGAGGACAATGTCCGGCTCGACCGGCACCGGCTGGCCCCGTCGAATGCCGCCCTGGTCGAGCGCGTGGTCGAGCTTTGCGCGGACTATGGCCGGCATCCCTCCAGCGTCGCCGAGGCCCGCGCGCTGTTGCGCCTGCCGACCGCCGCCTGCCCCCGCGCGTGAAGGACGCCCCGATGCCCCAGATCACGACCGACGACGGTGTTCGGATCTTCTACCGGCTGGATGGCCCGGACGGCGGACCTGGCCTGCTCCTGTCCAACTCGCTCGGCACCACGCTCGAGATGTGGGACCGGCAGCTGCCGGCCCTGACGGCGGCGGGTTGGCGCGTGCTGCGCTACGATGCCCGCGGCCATGGCCGCTCCGATGCGCCGCCCGGCCCCTATACGATCGAGCGCCTGGGCCGCGACGCCCTCGCTCTGTTGGACAGCCTCGGGATCGAGCGCGTGGCATTTTGCGGCCTGTCCATGGGCGGCATGGTCGGGATGTGGCTGGGCAGCCACGCAAGCGAGCGCATTCAGCGCCTGATCCTCGCCAACACCTCTGCCGCGATCGGGACCCCGGAGGTCTGGGAGCAGCGGATCGCAACGGTCCGGAGCCAGGGCATGGCGGCGATCGTGCCGGCGGTGATCGACCGCTGGTTCACCAAGCGCTTTCAGGCGCAGGCACCGGAAGCGGTCGCCGGGATCAGGGACATGCTGCTCGCGACCAGCCCGGCCGGCTACGCCGCCGCCTGCGCCGCGGTGCGTGACATGGACCAGCGCGCCACGCTGGGCGCGATCACGGCGCCTACACTGGTGATCGCGGGTCGCCATGATCTCGCAACGCCACCCGACCACGCGCGGCTGATCGCGGCCGGAATCCCGGGCGCCCGCCTGATCGAGCTGGACGCGGCTCATCTGTCCAACATCGAAGCCGAGACCGCCTTCACCGCCCTGCTGACGGAAACCCTGTCCGGGTGAACGGGTGAGTGGCCACCGGAAAGTCCGAGCCGGCGCAAGCAATAACAATCGACTCTTTTTCACTTCTGCAGCTAGCATATCTCGCCGAAGCGGGTCGGGAGGTCACGCATGGGCTGGCGCCTGGCCAAGGTGCTCGCAGCCGCGTTCTGTTGCCTGGGCCCAGTGGGCTTGGCGGGCGACGCGCGGGCCGCTGACGCCGCCGGCCAGATCATCCGCGTGGCGCCAGGCCAGAGCCTGCGCGCGATCGCCGAGCAGCATCTGGGCGACCCCGACCTCTGGCCTTCCATCCTCGAGTTGAACGGCCTCGCGACCATCACCGACGTCAAGGACGGCATGAGCCTGCGGCTGCCGGTGGCCGAGCTGGCGCGCGCCAATCGGGCGATCGACCAGGCGCTGGCAGCCATTCAGGCCGCGACCCAGGCGGGTGCCCGGCTGTTCGCGCCGGAGGCAATTGCCGAGGCGATTGCTTTGCACGATCAGGCGATCACGCAGCGGACGGCCACCGATTACGAGGGGGCGGCCGCATCGGCCGAAGGTGCGACCGCGGCGGCCGGCAGCGCTCTCGCCGCCAGCCAGGCCGAGCGCGATGTCGCGGCGGAGGCCCTGCTGAGCGATCGCCAAGGCTGGGTCGAGGGTCAGCGGCCCAAGGATCTGATCTGGAGCGACCGGCCCCGGGATGCCGTCCTGATCGAGGAGGAGAAGGTCCGCACCTTGTCGCGCTCGACCGCCCAGATCACCTTCCGCGACGACAGCCGCCTCCGCTTGAACGCCAACTCGCATGCGGTCATCCAGCGTATGCGGGCCGACCTCCTGAGCAAGCGGGAGGATGCCAAGGTCAGCCTGATCGAGGGCGACTTCTACGCCGTGCTCGGCGGCAAGAGTGCGCGCAAGCGCTTCGAGGTCGAGGTCGCCAATGTCGAGACGGACATTCGCTCGACCAATTTCTGGGTCAGCAAGGACGCCGCCGGCGCCAAGTTCACCAACTACGACAGCCGGGTCATGACGGTCGCGGCGGCCGGCGAGCAGGTCACGCTGGGCCGCAACGAAGGCACGCTGGTGCGGCCGGGGCGCCCGCCCGAGGACAAGGCGAGCCTCCTGCCAGGCCCGGAGCTGCTGGGGCCTTCGGATGCCGGCCAGGTCCTGACCCGCGCCATCACCTTCCGCTGGCAGACGGTGGCGCAGGCGGCCGGCTACTGGCTGGAGGTCGCGTTCGATCCCGATTATCGCCGCATGACCGCCAGCCGCTGGGGCCTGCCCGGCGCCGATTACACCATGACCGACCTGGCGCCTGGCACCTATTACTGGCGGGTGGCGGCGCTCGATCAGTATGGCCTGCCGGGGAGCCGCAGCCTGACCCGCCAGGTCAGCCTCCAGCCGGACCTCACGCCGCCCTTCCTCTCGATCGAGCGGCCGACTGAAGGGGCCATTCTGCGTGACGCCTCGTTGCTGATCGAGGGTCAGTCCGAGGCCGAGGTCCGCCTGACCGTGAATGGCCAAGCAGCCCCGAGCGAGCCGGATGGCGCATTCAAGATTGCCTTTGCCGCCACGCCAGGCGTCAACCAGGTGGCCATCGAGGCAATCGACGCCGCCGGCAACGTCACGCGCCGGGCGCGCAGCTTCAGCCTCATGCCCGATGCCACTGCGGCGCTCACCTTCGCGGCTTCGATCCCGCGCCGCGGCCCGACCCATTTCGTCACCGCGAGCGACCAGATCACCCTGACCGGGCGGACTGAGCCGGCGGCCGGCTTGGCGATCCAGGATGCGGATGGCCAGATCCGGGCGGCCGGCCGCGCCGCCGGCGACGGCGCGTTCAGCTTGAACCTGCCGGTCGAGACCGCGACCGAAGAGTTCCGTCTCGCCGTGACCGTGCCGTCCGGCTTCGTCACCGCAACGCCCTTCACTGTCAGCATCGACCGCACGCCGCCGGCGCTGTGGCTGAGCGAACCACCGCCGCCAGTCACCGCGGCCGCCTCGATCAGCCTGCGCGGGCAGCTGGACGAGGCCGCGACCCTGACCTTGAATGGCCAGCCGCTGGCGGTCCAGGACCGAAGCTTTACGGCGGTCGTGCCGCTGGCCAGCGAGCGCAACCGGATCGAGCTAGCGGCGACCGATCCGGTGGGCAATGTCCAGGTCGCGAGCTGGGATGTCCGGGTCGATCGCAACCCGCCTGTCCTCGTGCAGCATCGCCTGGCCCACGACCCGGCTGCCGGCGACCTGGCCTGGCTGGTTGAGATCGAGGCGAGCGATCCCTCGGGCATGCCGCAGGCGGCCGCCTTCACGCTGCTGGTCGATGGCCGCGCCGAGAGCGGCTTTTTGAATCTCGATCCGGCAACCGGCCGCTACCTGGCCAAGGTGGTGCTGGAACAGCCGGGCAGCCGCTCGGTCCGCTTGCAGGATGTCCTGCTCGAGGACTATGCGGGCAATCGGCGACGCTACGTGATCGAGTAGGCTGACAAGAACAACATCGCAGCCCCTCTTGGGCATGCGATGGGGGGAGCGCAAGCATGGTCACCTGGGCACATCGGGCGATCTTGGGTCTGGTGGTTGGCCTGCTCGCGGTGCCGGCCGCCCTGGCCCAGGCCGAGGCGCCGCCGCTGCTGGTCACTTACGGTGCCGCGGCGCCGACCAGGGAGGGCGATCAGGACCACCGGGAGATCATCTTCTTCAGCCTGCCCGCCGGCGAGAGCGAGCCGCTTTATCTGCGCCTCCTGGATCCGGACGTCGGCAGCAACCGTGATCTGATCAAGGGCCCGGCCGACAGCAGCACGCGCTTCGCGCTGTTCGGCGGCGCTGGCGCCTTCAGCCAGGCAGCACCGCCCGCGGATGGCCTGACCGCCGGCCAGCTGCTGGGCGAGCAGACCTTTAGCGCCGAGCCGGAGCGTGACGAGCAATGGCTGACCTTGCTCGGCTTCACCGCGAGCCAGGGCGAGCGGATCGGCGAGCGGGCCTACTTTCGGCTGGTGGTGCAGGGTCTCAGCGGCGATGACGGCAATCTCTATTCGCTGGCGGTCAGCCTGCGTGACCGGCGCAACCTGGCGCCCGCGGGCTTGCGGCTGTTCGCCTATCAGCCGACCGTGCGCGTGCCGGATGGCGAGTCGCTGACCGAGCTGCGCTTTCGCGCGCCGGACGAGGCGGCACCGCTCACCTTCGAGAACTTCGATGCCGCCAATGGCCAGGTGACCTTGGCGACCCGCTTCCGTTCGCTCCTGCTGACCACGTCCGGCCAGGACGCCTGGCAATCGAGCGAGCGCGTGTTGCGGCCGGATGAGCAGGGCGCGCAGGCCGCGGTCCTGTTCGCTGGCGGCGATGAGCTGCCCAACGATGCGACCTTCCGGATTCTGGATGGCGCCGGCCGGCCGATCGCGATCGAGCTGCCGCCGCTGCTGTGGCGGCCAAATGCCCGACCGGTGCCACAGGCGGACCTTGCGCCGCTCGCGGACTGCGCCTCGATCGCTTTCGACGCCTCGGGCTCGAGCGATGCCGATGGCGATGCTCTGACCTTCGCCTGGGACTTCGGCGACGGCGTCACGGGCGATGGCGCCAGCGTCGTGCATCGTTACGGGCCGGGCCGCCATGTCGCGACGCTGCAGGTGGTCGACAGCTCGGGCCAGATCGGCGTCGGGGCGGAGCGGCAGTTCGAGCTGCTGGTGCCTGCCCCGCCGATCGCCAAGGCCGGCCCTGACCTGACCGTGGCCGAGGGCGAGACGATCCGGTTCGATGGCGCCGCCTCGGTCGCGGGCGAACGACCGATCGTGCGGTACCTCTGGGATTTCGGCGACGGCAGCACGGCCCTGGGCGTCACCGCCCAGCACCGCTTCCCTCGGCCCGGCCGCTATCTGGTCAGCTTGCGCGCCGAAGACGGCTCCGATCTGGCCTGCAATTTCGGCAGCGACGAGCTGGCGGTCACCGTCAATGCCGCCCCGGTTGCGGTGGCCGGCGCCGACCAGCTGGTCGCGGTGGGCGATCTGGTCGCCTTCGACGGCGGCCGCAGCTATGACCGCGACGGCCGGATCGCCAGCCATCGCTGGCGCTTTGGCGACGGCGCGGAGGCCCTTGGCGGCAAGATCGAGCACCGCTACCAGCAGCCCGGCCGCTACGAGGTCGAGCTGGCGGTCGAGGACGCCGCCGGCGCTGGCAACAGCCTGAGCACAGATCGCCTGCGGGTCGTGGTCAACGCGCCGCCCATGCCAGCCGCCGGCGCCGACCGGCAGGTGGCGCCAGGCGAGGTCGTGACCTTCGATGGCAGCGGCTCGAAGGACCCAGACGGCCGGATCGTGGCCCATGACTGGGATCTGGGCGATGGCCGCAAGGCGCAGGGCGCCAAGGTCTCTTATGCCTATCCACGCCCCGGCCGCTACCCGGTGACCCTGACCGTGCGCGACGATTCCGGCACCCGGACCAGCCTCGCCAGCGACGCGCTCGAGGTCGTGGTCAACGCGCCGCCGGTCGCCGCCGCTGGCCCGGATCAGCTGGTGACCGCGAGCCTGGTCCGCTTCGATGGCACCGGCTCGCGCGATCCCGATGGGGCGATCGCCGATTACCGCTGGACGTTCGGCGACGGCCGGACCGGCACCGGGCCGCGGCCCGAGCATGTCTATGAGCGGCCCGGCAGCTACCAGGTCCGCCTCACGGTCGCCGACGACAGCGGCACGCCGCGCAACCTCGCGAGCGACACGCTGCAGGTCGTGGTCAATGCCGCGCCGATCGCCGATGCCGGGCCCGACATGATCGTGGCGCCGGGCCAGGAGGTCACCTTCTCCGGCGCCCGCTCACTCGATCCGGACGGCGATCTGGCGGCGTACCTCTGGGACTTCCGGGACGGCAGCCAGGCCGAGGGCGCCATTGTCCGCCACCGCTTCGCCGCGCCCGGCGTGTATCAGGTGCGCCTGCAGGTCGCCGACGCGACCGGCCAGCCGGCGGCGATCGCGACCGACCATGCCCGGATCGTGGTCAACGCGCCGCCAGTGGCCGACGCCGGCCCCGATCTCCTGGCGGCACCTGGCGAGGAGGTCCGGCTGGAGAGCGGCGGCTCATTCGATCCCGATGGCCGGATCGTCGCCTATCGCTGGGATTTCAGCGACGATCAACTGACCCTCGAAGGCGCCCAGGTGGTCCGCACCTACGCCCAGCCCGGCATCTACCGGGTGCAGCTCACCGCGATCGACAACAGCGGTGCCAGCAATGGCAACGCCACCGACGAGGTCACGGTGCGGATCAATGCGGCGCCGCAGGCCGCGGCCGGCAGCGACATCTTTGCCGGCAGCACGACGCTCGCCTTCGACGGCAGCGCCTCGACCGACCCCGACGGCGATCCCCTGACCTACCGCTGGAACTTCGGCGATGGCAGCCCGTCCGCGAGCGGCGCCAAGGTCAGCCACAGCTATGTCGCCGGCGGCACCTACCCGGTGGTGCTCGAGGTCGATGACGGCACCGGTCTCAGGAACGGCCGGGCGGAGGCTGCGATCACCGCCGTGATCGACCGGCCCCCGGTGGCCGATGCCGGCGGCAACCGCGCGGTTTGCGCCGGCGACGTGGTGGTGTTCGACGGCAGCCGCTCGCAGGATCCGGATGGTGGCCTCTTGCGCTATGATTGGGATTTCGGCGACGGCACCAAAGAGCAGACGGTCAATCCGACCAAGGTCTACAAGACCGGCAAGGTCTATCCGGTGACGCTCACTGTGCATGACGAATCCGGTTTGCCGGGCGGCGTGCATCGCGACCGGATCGCGGTCCGGGTGGCGGAATCGCCGCTCGCCGATGCCGGTCCCGACCAGACGGTCTGCGCCGGCAGCGAGGTGCATTTCGATGGTGGCCGCTCGTCGGACTTCGACGGCATCGTCAACCGCTTCTTGTGGAACTTCGGCGACGGCCAGGAAGGGGGCGGCGAACGGCCGGTCCATGTCTATGGCGCGCCCGGCAGCTATCGCGTCGCCCTGACCATCTGGGGCGACGAAGGCGGTGCCTGCGACAGCAGCAACACCGACCAGATGACGGTGGTCGTCCGGCCAGCGCCGGTGCCGCAGATCGACGCGCCCGCGGCCGCCGCGGCCGGCAGCCCGGTCCGCTTCGATGCCAGCCGCTCGACCAGCCCGAGCGCGCCCATCACCAGCATTCGCTGGGACTTCGGCGACGGCACGACGGCCGAGGGCGCCCAGGTCGAGCATGTCTATGCGCGGGCGGGCGCCTATATCGCCTCGGTCAGCCTGGCCACCGCGGGGGCCTCGGCCTGCAAGTCGGTCGTGGCCAAGCATGCCATCACCGTGAACGCGCCGCCGCTCGCGGTCGCCGGCGCCGATCGGGCGGCTGCCCCCGGCGAGGAGCTGCTGTTCGATGCCGCTGCCTCGAGCGACCCGGATGGTGCGATCGCCAGCTACCGCTGGGACTTCGGCGATGGCGGCACGGCAACCGGCGCCCAAGCCCGCCACCGGTTCAGCGGTCCTGGCAGGTATGCGGTGAGCCTGACCGTCGATGATGGCGCCAAGCTCGCCAACAGCGAGGCGAGCGACACGCAGGAGGTCCTGGTCAATGCGCCGCCGGAGCCGCAGATCGCAGCACCCGCGGCCGCCTGCATCGGCGAGCAGGTCGCCTTCGACGGCAGCCGCTCGACCGATCCGGACGGTACGATCCGCCAGTTCCGCTGGCAGCTGGGGCCGGGTCCCGAGGTCGAGGGTGTCCGTGCCACCCGGGCCTATGACCGGACCGGCCGCTATGACATCCGGCTGGTCGCGGACGACGGTCTCGGCCTGGTCAACAGCTCGGCCGAGATCGGCGGGCAGTTGCACGTCAACCAGCCGCCCGCGGCAGCGGCCGGCGCGGACCAGCTGGCTTGTCCGGACACGCTGCTGACCTTCGATGCCGGGCGCTCCCATGACATTGATGGCAAGCTGATCCGCTGGCTCTGGGAATTCGGCGACGGCAGCACCGCCGAGGGTCCGAAGGTGGCCCACAGCTTCGCCAAAGCCGGCGACTATCGGGTGCGCCTTTCGGTCACCGACGATTCCGGATCGCAATGCGCCACCACCACCGATACCGCGCGGGTCGTGATCGACAGCCCGCCGCTCGCGAAGGCGGACGGCGATCTGGCGGGCTTCGCTGGCGGCGCGCATGATGTGCTGAGGTTCGATGCCAGCGGCTCCGCGGATCCGGATGGTGGCCCGCTCAGCTACTTCTGGGAGCTGGGCGACGGCCTGACCGCGGCCGGCGAGACGGTCCGGCACGGCTACCTCAAGCCGGGCGCGTACCGGGTCCGGCTGACCGTGCAGGATGGCTCGGGCCTGCCCTGCGGCGTTGCGACCGACGAGCTTGCCGTGCAGGTCGCGCCGCGCGCCCGCTAGCGCAGTCCTGGTTTGGGAGCGTGGATGCCCCGGCTCAATCTCCGTCAGAAGCTCTTGTGTTTTGCGCTCCTGCTGGCCGTGGTGCCGCTCCTGGTCGCGGGCCGGACGTTGATCCGGATTGCCCAGGACGAGCTCAAGAGCGCTGCCAATGATCGGCTGATCGCGACCGCCCGCCAGATCACCGAGGGGATCAACGCCCGCTACGAGCAAACCTGGCTGGCGCCCTTGCTGCTGATCCGCAACGCGCTGGATGATGAGCGTCTCGACGTCGATTCGAAGATCGCTCTGCTCCGACAGGGCCTGGTTGCCATCCCTGACATCGTCATGCTGCAGATCACCGTGGCCGACGCCGGCCTGCCTTTGGTGGTGCTGAAGGACGAGTTCGGCGCCAAGCTGCAGGCCGCCGGCCTCGATCCGCTGACCGTCCTGCGTCTGCCGGCGAGCGAGGCCGCCAGCCCAATCGGCGAGGGCGAGGTCGCCGCCGGCCCGATCCATCAGCTGGCACCGCTGGATGAATGGCTGGCGACCATCGTCCTGCCGCTGCGCGCCGGCATTGGCGGTGCCGCCGCCACGCTGTCGGCGCGCATCGACCTGGCGGCGCTGCGCGAGGTGATCGCCGCTGATCCATTCAACCAGATCGGCCATGTGACGTTGATCGGGCCGGCCGGTCGGCAGCTGTTCGATCCGTCGCCCGAGGATCTGACCCAGCTCTCGATCGTCGCCAAGGCGCTGGATCTGCTGCGGAGCGGCTCGCGGGTGATCGGCGTCGAGCCCTACCAACGCCCGGGCGGCGAGCGGATGCTGGCCTCGTTCGCCTTTCCGCGGCCGTTCGATTGGGTGGTGCTGGTCGAGCTGAGCGAGCAGGATGCCTATCTCGCGGTCGACCTGATGGTGCGCAGCCTGGCGCTGTGGGTCGGGCTCGGCATGCTGGTCGCGATCGCCGGAGCGATCGGCTTCGCGCTGATGCTCAGCCGCCCGATCCTCGCGATCGGCCGGGCCGCGATCGAGGTCAGCAAGGGCAATCTCGCCACGCGCGTGCGCAACGTCCACGCCAAGGACGAGATCGGCGATCTCGCGCAGCGCATGAACGACATGATCGTGCAGCTGAACGAGCGCTTCCAGCTCGCGAAGTTCGTGTCAGGCGGCACGATGGCCGCGATCCGCAGCTCGGACCATGAGGGGGTCCGCCTTGGCGGCGAGCGGCGCCGGGTGGCGATGCTGTTCTGCGACATCCGTGGCTACACCGCCTTCGCCGAGCGCACCGATCCCGAGCAGGTGGTCGAGGTGCTGAACTTCTATCTGCAGCATCAGGCAGACCTGGTGGCCGCCCATGACGGCGACATCGACAAGTTCGTCGGCGATCAGATCGTGGCGGTGTTCCAAGGTGATGACCTGGTCCGCCGTGCGATTGCCTGCGCCCTGGAAATCCAGTCGGTCATGGACCGGCTCGGCCGCGAGCGCCCCGAGGTCGAGCTGAGCGTCGGCATCGGCATCCATGTCGGCGAGGTGGTGATGGGCGCCATGGGCAGCCGGCAGCGCATGGACTTCACCGTGCTCGGCGACAACGTCAACCTGGCCGCCCGGCTCTGCGCCCATGCCGGCCCACGCCAGATCCTGATCAGCGAGGATGCACGGCAGGCGGTCGCCGACTGCCCGGAGTTCCGCCTGGTGGCGCTGCCGGCGATCACGGTCAAGGGCAAGATCCAGCCGGTTGCCGTGTTCCAGGTCGACCGGGCGCCGCCCGAGGCTGCGGCCATGGCGCCTCAGGCGGCACTGGGCGGGCAGAGCCGGTAGCGCAGGAACAGGCGGCTCTCAGCGCCGCGCTCCAGTGAGATCAGCTCGAGCGTGCGGATCGTGGCCGCGCTCAAGCCGGCGCCTTCAAACGCGGTTGGCGCGCGATCGCCGCCGAACAGCAAGGGGCAGAGCGTGAGATGAATCTCGTCGATCAGGCCGGCTGCCAGCAGGCTGAAGTTCAGCTGGCCGCCGCCCTCGACCAGCAGCTTGCGGATGCCACGCCGATGCAGGGCTTGCAGCAGGTCGGCGAGGTCGAGCGCGCCATCCGGGCGGGCAGGCACAGGCAGGATCACGGCATGGTCGGCATAGGCCGCGGCCGGCCCGGGCGGCAGGTCGGCGGCCGTGGCCAGCCAGCGCTCGACGCCCGGTGCCGCGAAGAACGCCGAGCCGGCGAGCGGCAGGTCAAGCCGGCGGCTGACCACGATCGCGACCGGCTGAGCCGAACGGCCGGCGGCCAGGCGGGCGGCGATCCGCTCGCCTGAGCGCACCGTCAGCAGCGGATCCTCTGCCCGCAGCGTGCCGGCGCCGATCATCACCGCATCGGCGCCGGCCCGCAGCTGGTCCATCCGGTCCTGATCCTCGGGCCCGCCGAAGCCGATCAGGTCACGCGCCGCGGTCGTGATCTTGCCATCCAGGCTAGTGGCGACATTGAGGTAGGTGAATGGACGGATCACGAGGTCAGCTGCTGATTAAGCTCGCCGATGGTGTAAGTGATCTCGCCCGAGATGTCGAAATCGTGGATCGACTCCATGCTCACCGATTGCACCGAGATGCGTCGCATCGGATCGGTCTGGCGTAGCATCCCATGCACCGCATGGAGCAGATCACGCAACGCATCCTCCAGGAACTGCGGCCTCTGATGCGCCGCATGCACCAGCTGCAGCTCGAATTCACGCGGCAGAGTGTTCTGGCAGCGGAACACCACGCCATCGACGCAGGCGAGCAGCTCCGACAGCGGCACCGGGGCGCCCGGACCTGCGATCGTGATCGTGGTCCGGCAGCGCTGCGAATGGGTCAATAGCGGCAGCTCGCGCTCGCTGATCGCGCCCAGCAGCGGCCGGTCCGGCTCGGCGAAGCTGTGCTTGAAGGTCTGCTGCACGCAGGGGCAGGCGGTGATGTGATTGAAGCCGAGGCCGGTGGCGCTGATGATGCCTTCGGCGCTGCGGCTGGCCTCGGCGGACAGGGTCAGATGCTCGATCGAGGCCTTGTGCTTGACCCCGATCACGTCCTCCAGATAGGACAGCACGCCCTGGACCCGCACGCTGACCTGCTCGCATTCCTGGACCTCGGCGACCCGCTCGCACAGCGTCGCGGCATAGTGCTCGAGCGAGCCGAAGGGCTGGGCCGCCAGGCCCGCGATCGCATCGCCGATCCGGGACACATGGATGCCGCGCCGGCCAGCAGGCAAGCCGGCATGGGCCCGCACCTCGCAGGCAAGCTGGACCAGCCGGCCAGGGGTGAATGGATCGGCGATCAGGATCGGAATATCGCTGCGATTGACGCCCATCGCCGGCAAGGTCAGGCGACAGGCCGGCGCCTGATCCGGGATGTCATCGCCTTGCGCATCCATGGCGGCAATGGTCTCGACATGGCTGCGCCCGAAGCGCTGCTCGAACGGGATTTGCGCCCGGCTGTGCCGTGGCAACGTTGCGGCATAGAGTAGCTGCAGAGGTGTTTGGTCATTCATTGATCTTCCCCCCATTATTCCCTACAAGTAAAACTATATCATCAATAGATTCCTAGTTCTAATTCATCGAAGCGCCTCAACTACAGTTCGCGGCGTTGGCTAGATTTTGGCGTTTTTTTGTGTAGTGCAATAACATATTATGTC
>CADEGR010000015.1:17631-25823 GCA_902826935.1 uncultured Alphaproteobacteria bacterium
CGCGCCGAAGCCGTGGCGGAGACATGATGCCCGATCGCCTGCTCAACTTCTTCCTGGCTGCCGGCATTCGCGAGCCGCTGGTGTTCACCGAGGCCGATGCCGCCGTGGCGCGGATCGGCGAGATCTATGACAGCGGCGTCCAGATCATCCGCACCGCCTTCGATCAGTTCGTGCGCGGCGAGCGGCTGGAGGCCGATCCGGTGGATGCCTGCTACCCCTTCGTCGGCCTGCAGGTCAGCCCGGACTCCCTGCATCTCGATGCCAGGCTCGCTTATGGCGCGCTGCACGATCCGGGCTGGTACGGCACCACCCTGACCCGGCCGACGCTGTTCGAGGACTATTATCGCGGCCAGCTGGAGCTGCTGCTCGCGCATCACCGCCGGCCGCTGGTGGTCGGGATCAGCCAGCGCCGCATGCCGCTGCCCTTTGTGATCGAGGAAAGCACGGCCGATCTACGGCCCGATTTGATCAACCAGCTGCAAAGCTCGTTCCCGCTGCCCGATATGAGCCAGATCGACGATGCCATCGCCAATGGCACCCATCGGCTGCAGCCGGGCGCCATGAAGCCGCTTGCTTTGTTCACCGCCGAGCGGGTCGACTACTCGCTGCAGCGCCTCTACCACTACACGGCGACCGCACCAGAGCATGTCCAGCGCTTCATCCTGCTGACCAACTACCAGCGCTATGTCGAGCATTTCCTGGACTATGCCCGCCAGGAGATCGAGCAGGGCGACACCTACCACTACCTGGTCGAGCCGGGCGAGGTGATCACCCCCAATCCGCGCCTGGCCGAGCGGCCGGCAAGCGGCGCCCGGCCGCGCCATCTGCCGCAGATGCCGGCCTACCATCTGGTCCGGCCCGACCGACGCGGCCTGACCATGGTCAATATCGGGGTCGGCCCGTCCAATGCGCGGACCATCACCGACCATCTGGCCGTGCTCAGGCCCCATTGCTGGCTGATGCTCGGCCATTGCGCGGGCTTGCGGCGGACCCAGCAGCTCGGCGACTACGTGCTCGCCCACGGCTATGCCCGCGAGGACCATGTCCTCGATCAGGATCTGCCGCTGTTCGTGACCGTGCCGCCGATCGCCGAGATCCAGGTCGCGTTGCAGCAGGCCGTGGTCAATGTCACCGGGCTGTCGGGCCGCGAGATCAAGACCCGGATGCGGACCGGCACGGTCGCGACCACCGACAACCGCAATTGGGAGCTGCGCTATGACGAGCTGTTTGAGCGCTTGAACCAGCAGCGGGCGATCGCGGTCGACATGGAGAGTGCGACGATTGCTGCCAATGGCTTCCGGTTCCGGGTGCCCTATGGCACGCTGCTATGCGTCTCCGACAAGCCGCTCCATGGCGAGCTCAAGCTGCGCGGCATGGCCAACAGCTTCTACCGCGAGCGCATCAACCAGCATCTCAAGATCGGCATCGAGGCGGTCCGGATCCTACGCGACGAAGTGGCGCGCGACGAGCTGCATTCCCGGAAGCTCCGGAGCTTCGACGAGCCGGCCTTCCGCTGAGAGCGGCCGATTGCACGGGTGATCCGCGCGGGCCGGGTCAGCCGTTGGCCGGCGCGGCGGCATGGTCGCTGAGGCAGCTGGTCAGCCCATCGGCCAGGCCTTGCAGCAGCTGCGGGTAGAGCGCCGGGCCAGGCTCCAGCATGGCGCCTTCGGGATCGAGCACGGCGGTCCGCGCGGAGGTGCCCTCGGTTAGGGTCGTGAGCAGGGCCGGCTCGAACTGCGGCTCGGCGAACACGCAGACCGCCCGCGAGGCCAGCAGCTGGCGCCGGATCGCCTGCAGCCGCCGGGCGCCCGGCGCCACTTCGGGGCTGACCGTGATCGCCGCCAAAGGCTGCAGCCGGAACCGGGCCTCGAAATAGTGGTAGGCGTCGTGGAACACGACATAGGGCCGCCCGCTGATCGGCTGCAATTGGGCGGCGAGGCGGGCCTCCAGGGCGGCAAGGTCGGCGCGGGCCTTGGCGGCATTGGCGGCATAGTGCGCTGCATGCTCGGGGTCGGCGGCGCCCAGCTGCTGCGCGATCGCGGCGATCATGGTGGCGCCGTTGGCTGGATCCAGCCACAGATGCTGGTCGATCGGCGCATGGTCATGGGCGGCTGGTTCGGTGGCGCCAGCCGGCGCTGCCGGATCGGGCCGCAGCAGGCCCGCCGGCCGGCTCGGCAGCTGGACCAGCCCAGGCAGCTCGCCTAGCGCCACCACGGCGGTGTCGGGCCGTCGATTGGCGAGCGCCGGCGCCAGGAAGGTCTCCAGGCTCGGGCCGATCCAGAACACCAGGTCGGCCGCCTGCAGGTCGCGGGCATCCGACGGCCGCATGCTGTAGGTGTGGGGCGAACGGTTGCCTTCGACCAGCAAGCTCGGCTCGCCAACCCCGGCCATCACGGCCGCCGCCATGGCATGGACCGGCTTGATGCTGGCGACCACCGCCAGCTCGGCCGCGCGCGCCGCCGGCGCCCACCAGACCGCGAGCAGCATGGCCAGCATCGCGCGCGCCGCCAGCCTCGTCCGCATCAGCTCCTCCCATGAAAGTCTTAGATGTTATAGCATAACAAAAAGCCGTCAAGCGCCGTCCCCGCTTTGTGGCTGAGCAGCTACAAAGCGGGGACGGCGCGAGTGACAACCGCTGATTGACCATCTTGTTCATGATTGGTTAAAGCTCGTGCGGGTAGATAGCGAGGCCGCGCGATGGTGTTCGTCGTCGCGCTGGCGCCAAGCCTAGCGAAGGGGATTTGGGCATGAAGTGGCCCGCTTTGATTGCCGCGACCGGCTTGCTGCTGACGGGCTGCACGACCGCCCAGGATGGCAGCCAATCGGTCAATCGCACCGCGATCGGCGCTGCGGTCGGCGCCGTGACCGGCGGCCTGCTCGGCAACCAGCTCGACCGCAAGGGCAAGCGTGCGCGCGGCACGGTGCTGGGCGCGGTCGCCGGCGCTGCGGCCGGCGGCGGCCTCGGCTTCATCATGGACAAGCAGGAGCGCGATCTGAAGGAGCAGCTCTCGCAGGAGCGCGCGGCCAACGAGATCGAGATCGAGCGGGTCCGCGACGACCTGCTCAAGCTGACGCTCGATAGCGAAGTTTCCTTCGACTATGACAGCGCCGCGATCAAGCCGGCATTCCGGCCGAGCATCGAGAAGCTGGCCAATGTGCTGGCCAAATATGACCGCAACCGGGTGACCGTGGTCGGCCATACCGATTCGACCGGCTCGGAAGCCTACAATCAGCAGCTGTCCCTGCGCCGTGCTGATTCGGTGGTCGGCGCGCTGGCCGAGCGGGGCGTGCCGCGCGCCATGCTGCACGCCGAGGGCCGAGGCGAGAACGAGCCGCGCGCCGACAACAGCAGCGAGGCGGGCCGGCAGCTCAACCGGCGGGTCGAGATCCTGGTCCAGCCGGACGCCGCGACCTCCTGACATCGGCGCCCGTCAAACCGCCGCCCGCACAGTGCGGGCGATGCGCCAGTGCCCCAGGCTGTTTGGCCAGGGGCCAGGCAGTGATCGTCGCCGGGCCGCTGCAGCCCGCCGCCCAAGCTGCGCACGGACCACGCGGTCATGCGGCGTTCGACCTCGCCTCCTGCAGCTCGCGAGCAGAATGGCTCAAGGTCCCCCTGCCCTTAGCGCAGCTACCGGCCCTTCCTGAAGCCAGGCTCAGCCGGCGTGGCAATGCGATGCCGTCTCGCGGCTGGAGCGTTTCCGTGGCAGATTGAATCAACAGTTCGCAGGGTTCCTGTGAGTCTCTCCCGGCAAACAAAGTCATAACGTGTCATGCCCAGGGCTTGCTCATTGGATCTTAGCCAACGTTTGATCGAGGCGGTCGAAGCCGGCAGCTCTGCGCGCGCCGCTGCGCAAATGGTGCGGCGCAAGAGGCAGACCGGCGGTGTTGAAGCCAAGCCGATGCACGGTCATCCGCCGGCCTAATTGGCACCGCACGAGGATCGGCTTCTCCGGCTGGTCGCCGACGAACCGGAACTCACGCTCAGGCGCTAGTCGGCACACGGCATCCATGTCAGAAAGAGCTGCCTGCACACCTTCCTCTGGCGTAACCGCATCCCGCTTAATGAAAGAGCGCGCACGCCGCCGAGCAAAACTGTCCAGACGTCAAGAAGCGACGTGGCCTGGCGGCGTATCCAGACCCGGATCGGCTGGTGTGTCTGGACGAAACCGGCGTCACCGCCGAGCTCGCGAGGCTCCATGGTCGCTGTTCGATCGGCGAGCGCATGGTCAGCCCCATCCCGCACGGCCACCTTGTGGGGTGTGGGGCCCCACAACCCCGCATCACGGCAAACGCTGCCCCTCATCGCCGCCCTTCGGGTCGATCGGATCGACGCGCCCTGGGTGATCGATGGTCCCATGGATGGCGCCGCCTTCCTCCCCTGTCTTGAGCACTGCCTGGCCTTACGCTGCGCCGAGGCGACATCGTGACCACAACCTGCCTGCCCACAAGGTCAAGGCATCCGCGACATTCTCGATGCCGCTGCATCAGCCAGAAGCACGCCGATGACCGGCGCATGATCAGCAGCATCATCGTCCAAACGCGAGCGCTGCCTTGCTCGAAGCGGTGCGCCGCTCGATGCGCCAGATCCGCGCCGCGCTTAGCGCCGCCGAGATCGATCCGGTGGCGCCGACCTGCGCTGAACGGCGCCAGTTCGAAGGCGTGAGCCGGGTCCATGGGGAGATCCAGGCGCTCGCCAAAAAGGGCGTGCCGATCGAGCAGGCCGCGCCCGAGCTTGTCGCGGCCAGCGATCTCAGCGATCGGTGCCAAGGCCATGGTGCGGCGAGGGCGCGCGGATTCGTTGGCATCCTGGGTCACCGCGGCAGAATTGAGCCTCCTCAAATCATTTGCCAATGACATCGCCGCCGATTGCGCAGCGTAGCCGCTGCTCTCAGCAGCCGATCGTCGAATGGCCAGACCGAGGGGCAGATCACCAAGCTCAAGCTGATCAAGCGCCAAATGCATGGTCGCGCCAAGCTCGACCTCCTCCGCGCAAGGGTGATGGCAGCATGAACCGCCTCAGCCTGCGCCAAATCTGCGCAAGCGCCAATTTTGGACGCCTTAACCTGAGCAGCCAGCGCAGCACCTCACTCAGGCTGACCTGCATCAGCAGCGCCATCGCGATCACGGAGCAGACCCCCACCTGCGCCGGCAATTCACGCTGGCGGCGGCTCGCCCGACCGGCACCCGCCACCGCTGCCGCGCTCGCCACACCCTCAAGCAGCGGCCGAGCGAGACGATCGCCAGCCGCTCGCTGAGCGTTGCCCTCGCGCGCCAATATCGCCGCAGCTCGCGCCCCCTCCCACCTCTCTTGCCGGACGCAGGAGCTTGCCAGCGCGACTTAAATGAACATTCTTGGGGTCCCCGAAGGTGCCATGAGGGTAAACCACGTCCTTCGTCGCCTGCCTCAGGCAGATCGGCAACGTGGCGCTGCGGGGGGCTCGATGGCCCAATGACCGGCCGGACCGTCCGTGCCTATGCCGAGCAGTTCCTGGCAATGGCGCTCAAACCCGGCGAGGTGGTCCATCCTCTATTTGCCGTCCTCCACTCCGTGTCTCGATCCCATCGAGCCGGGTTTAGGTCAAGCCCGCAGCACGGTTTCGCGATGATCAGCGGCCGCGGATCAATGCGGTCCTGCAGTCTCTGCCTGGCTCTACGTCCGGCAGGAAGAGCCGACCAGGCGGTTGGTCGATACGGTGCTGTGGATGGCGCGTGCCGGGGCGCCCTGGCCCCTGCTGCCGGCGGAGCTGGGGCCTTGGAACAGCGGCTGCCAACGCTTAGCCCGATGGACCAGGATCCTGGCCGCTCTCGTGGCGGCTTTTCCAGTAAGCTTCACGCGGTCACCGACGCGCCTGGCAAGCCGCTGCGCTGCCGGCTGACTGCGGGCCAAAAGGGCGCTGCGCCGCAAGCGTCCGGCGTCCTCGACGCCACGGCCGTGCTCCGAGCGCGTCGATGACGGCGACGCCCCGCTCGAGACGATCCGAGCCAGCGGCGCAACCGCGGTCGCTCTACCCAATTCGACGCGACCCGCTCGGCGCGCCACCGATTGGCGCTTCCCAAGGAACGTCACAAGATCGCGGTGAGGCGCGACTTTTTCAAGCACTATCGCCGCGTCTTCACCCGCTTCGACAAGCTCGCCAAGCGCTGCCTCGCCTTCGTCCACTTCGCCGCCGCATGCCGCCTATTGCACTGACCTGTCAACCGAACCCAGGGTGACCTGTGCGTGGATGGATAACTACTGCTTCATAGCGTGTCGTTGGCAAGATCTGATGGGCAGCGCGGTGGTCAGAGGTGCCGCCTTGGCCACCGACCTCAGGCAAGAACGGGATGGGGCGGTGACGGCCAGCGGTTTCGGGTCGCTCATGCGGAGCGGCGGCTGCTGGATGCTGGGGCGGCGAGCAGAGCGAGCAGGGCGGTCTCGGAGATCGGCTCGCTGTAGTAGTAGCCTTGCGCGATCTGACAGCCGAGCGTCTCGATGAAGCGATGCTGGGTCGTGGTCTCGACGCCTTCGGCCACGATCCTGAGGCCGAGCGTCTGCGCCAGACCAACGATGCCGCGGATGATCGCGCGATCCTCCTCGTCGTGCTCGATATCCTGAATGAAGGCCTGATCGATCTTGAGGAAGTCGATGGCGAAGCGCTTGAGGTAGCTGAGGCTCGAATAGCCGGTGCCGAAATCGTCGATGGCCAATTGAATGCCGCGCCGGCGCAAGCTGCCGAGCAGCGCCAGCGTGGCCGGCGTGTCATGCATCAAGACCCCTTCCGTGATTTCGAGGATCAGTCGTTCGGGGGCCAGGCCGGTCATCGCCAGGACGCGCTCGATCTGCGCCTCCAGGCCTGGTCGGCTGATCTGCAACGGCGACAGGTTGACCGAGATCCGCAGATGGTCGGCGGTCGCCGGCCAGGCGGCCGCGCGCGTGCAAGCCTGCTCGAGCACCCAGCTGCCAAGCTCCAGGATCAGCCCGCTCGATTCCGCGATCTCGATGAACCGCGGCGGCGGGATCGGCCCCAGCTGCGGATGGTGCCAACGGACCAACGCCTCGACCCCGAAGATCCGCCCCTGGGCCAGCTCGATCTGCGGCTGAAACGCCAGATCGAGCTCGTTATTGGCCAGCGCCTGGGCCAAAGCCGCCTCGAGCGCCTGGCGCTCGCTGCGCTGCTGATCCAGCTTGGCGCTGAACACGCAAAAGGTCCGGCGGCCGGACGCCTTGGCCTCGTACAGCGCCAGATCGGCGCAGCGCAGCAAGGCCTCCGGCGCGGCGGCGTCGGTCGGGAAGGATGCGATGCCGATGCTGGTGCCGACCTGAAGCTGCTGGTCATCGAGCATGATCGGCGTGCGGATCGCGGCCAGCAGCCGATCGGCCAGCTCGAGCGGCATGGCCGGATCGTTGGGCAGCGTGACCACGATGGCGAATTCATCGCCGCCCAAGCGTCCGACCGTGTCCGAGCTCTTGACGGTCTGCTGCAGGCGGGCGGCCACAACCTGCAAGAGCCGATCGCCGACCGCATGGCCGAACGTGTCGTTGATCGGCTTGAAGCCGTCGAGATCGAGGGCGAGCAGGCACACTTGCTGATCCGGCTCGCAGCCGCCGGTCGCGCTGATCAGCCGCTCGCGCAGCAGGCTGCGATTGACCAGACCGGTGAGCGGATCATGGTGCGCCAGAAAGCGAACATGCGCCTCGCGCCGGCGGCCGGTCCGCTCGGCCCGGCGCGCCCGCAGCGCCTCGAAGCCGAACAGGAACAAGGCCGCGGTCATGATCACGCCAACCGCCAGGCTGCCGTGGTTGAGATCGCCGATCATCGTGCCGAGGCGGCGGCGCAGCCCGGCATTGTACTCCAGCCGGAGATCGGCGAGCTTCATGTTGGCGGCCGCCAGAGGCCGGTGAAACGGCGCCAGCTCGCCGCGGATCAGCGCGAGCGCCGCGTGATCGCCCACCGCCAGGCCCAGCACGGCCGGCTCCAGCCGGCGGACCACGGCCTGCAGCCGCTCGGTCATGGGCCCGATGTCGAGCATGGCGCGCGCATCGGCGTAGAGCCGGCCAGCCAACAAGGTCTCGATGCGCGACCACAGGACGTCGAAGCGATCGGTGACCTCGGCCCGATCGACTGACGGCTCGCCGGCGACGAAGGCGGCGGCGGCTTCGCTGAAGCGGTAGATCTCGATCTCGAAGCGCTCGGTGTCGGTATCCTCGAAGG
>CADEGR010000015.1:25923-38676 GCA_902826935.1 uncultured Alphaproteobacteria bacterium
TCGCTGAAGCGGTAGATCTCGATCTCGAAGCGCTCGGTGTCGGTATCCTCGAAGGGCAGCGACTGGGATGCCTCAATGGCGCCACGCAGGTCCTGCAGGACCAGCCAGGCGTGGCTGGCCGCGACCGCCAGAATGGTCAGCAGCGCGGCATAGAACATGCCGCGCCGCCAACCGGCCATGGTCATTGCACATCCAGCTTCATGAGCTGCCAGACCGAACGCCGCTCGACCATCTTGTCACTGTTCAGCTCGGCATGGCTGCCGAAGGGATAGAGGATCCAGAGCGGTCCCTTGTCCCGCAGCCGCAACGGCTGACCATCGACCTCCATGGCCAGGATCACGTCATAGCGCTCGAAATCGCTGATCGGGATCTCGGCGGTGTAAAGATTGACCGCCGAGGCCTGGACCTTGCTGCCGCGGGCGCCGACCGCGCGCAGCAGATCGCGCAGCCGGACCCCGCGATAGACCGACTCGCCTTGGGTAAACGGCGTGCCGGTCTTGACCTCGATCGGCCCCAGCGCCTCGAGCATCGCGCGGTCGAACTGCGCGGTGCCCTCATGATTGACCTGATCGATCGCGCCGGTCAGGGTCAAGATCACCTTGCCTTTGGGGGCCGGCAGCGGGCCAGCCAGGACGCCATGGGACGAGAACATCGTCCAGCCTAGGCAGCAGGCGACGACGACCGCCCGCAAGAATCGAGCATGTGGCATGCAGCCTCTCCAAGCATTCACCTTTGCCGGCGAGGCTAGCTGCAATTCATTAAGGTTTGCTTGCCATGGGCGCCGCACGGACCAGGATCGCGGTGTCCGCCGCTGCGGCAATCAGCTGGCCGGCGACCAGCTTGGCAGCCAGGCCAGGACCTGCTCGGCGAGCTGCGCCGGCGCCTTGGTGCCATCGAGCCTGATCGCCCGCTCGTCCGGCTGCAGCGCCTCGAGCGTCGCCAGCTGGCTCGCCAGGAGCGACGCCGGCATATAGTGCCCGACCCGCTGGTCCAGGCGGCTGGCCAGGACCGCGCGTGGCAAGTCGAGGAGGACGAAGCCGACCGGCAGGCCGGCAGCCGCGGTCAGATGCTCGCGATAGGCGTGCTTCAAGGCAGAGCAGGCACCGATCGCGAGACCAGCGGGCCTTGCCGCAGCCGCCAGGGCTTGACCCAGCGCCGTCAGCCACGGCCAGCGGTCGGCGTCGGTCAGCGGCACGCCTTGTCTCATCTTTTCGACATTGGCCGCCGGGTGAAAGCTGTCGCCTTCCAGATAGGGCACGTCCAGACGTTCCGCCAGCAAGGTGCCGAGCGTCGACTTGCCGGCGCCGGACACGCCCATGATGACGAGGATTCTGGCTGGCTCGCTCATCAGCACAGCATAGCGCTTGGCCAGGGCCGACCCAACTGCCTTGTGGCTGCGGCGAACGGGTCGACGGCGTTGCCGGGCGCCGGCGCGCACGGCATGCTGATCGCAGCCGGGGCCGCGATTGGCCAGACGGCCATGTCGCCAACGCCACGGAGAACGACGATGCACCGCAGTCGCCTGGCCGGCTTGAGCATCGATTGCCAGACCGAGGATCTGGACCAGGCAGCCAGCTTCTGGAGCCAGGCGCTGGGCTTGCCGATCCGGCGCAGCAGCGATCCAGCGGAGGCCAATTACATCGCGCTGGCCAACGATCAGCGCGATCTGCATGTCGAGGTGCAAAAGGTCGATCATCCCAGCCGGGTGCATCTCGATATCGAAGCCGACGATGTCGAGGCCGAGGTGGCACGGCTGGAACGTCTGGGCGCGACGCGGGTCGCCAAGGTCCGCAGCTGGTGGGTCATGGCGGCGCCGACCGGCCAGCGTTTTTGCGTGATCCGACAGCAGGGGCCGGGCCTCGCCAGCCATGGCAATCAATGGGCGGACGGCGCGGTGGCGGCGGCCGGCGGCGGTGGCATCGCGGCCAGGCTGGCGGCGCTGGGTCTGCTCCTGCCACCGCCGGTCAAGGTGCCAGACGGTGTGGTCCTGCCGTTCCCATGGGTGAATATTCAAGGCAATCGGGCCTTCGTCTCAGGCCATGGACCGCAAGAGGCGGATGGCGCGATCGCCGGTCCGTTCGGTCAGGTCGGCGGCGCGGTCAGCGTTGCGGATGCTTGCCAGCTCGCGCGCAAGACCGCGCTCGGCATGCTCGCCAGCCTGCAGCGAGCCCTGGGCGATCTCGACCGGATCCAGGCCTTTGGACGAGTGTTCGGCATGGTGAACTCGGCACCGGGCTTCGGCCAGCAGCCGGTCGTGATCAACAGCTTCTCCGAGCTGATCCTGACGGTGTTCGGTCCGGAGGTCGGCCGCCATGCTCGCTCGGCGATCGGCGTCGCGGCGCTGCCCTTCAACATGGCGGTCGAGGTCGAGGCGGAGCTGCTGCTCAAGCCGTGAGCGCGCCCGCGGCGTCTCGCCGCAGTGTCTCATGCCTGGCAGCGAAGCACCGACGTTCGGCCCGGATCGGCTCAGCGCAGCGCGGCAGGACCGATGCCTGCCTCATCAGCCGCTCGGCGTGCCTGGCCGGCAGCTCTCTTGACGCGGCCTCAGCCGATCCGCTAACGACAGCGCATCAACCTGGAGGACGCCATGGATCTCAAAGAAGAAGTGCGCCGACGCATTGCCGAGCTGACCCGGTTCGCCTATGAGCGCGGCTATCGAGACGGTGCCCAATCGGCCTTGAGCGAGATTGAGAGCGCCACGGCTGAAGACCTGGCCGGGCATATGAAGGACAGCCCCACCGCGCTCGCGGCGATTCCCGCGGTCAAGCAACGCGCGGGCAAGACGCCGGCCAAGGCGAAGCCAAGTGCTGCCAAGCGCACCAGCCCAGCCAAGCCAAGCAAGGCCAAGCCCGCCAAAGCCAAGCCGAGCGGCGACGCGCCAAGCAGCGATGAGCCGAAGGCGACCAGCGAGTCGAAGAGCGCCATCGTGCGCGCGGCCCTGATGGCGCTGATCGATAGCAAGGGCGAAGCGCGCCGTGACGAGCTCTTGAGCGCGGCGCGGGCGCAGAACCCGACCATCACCAGCCAGGACGTCAGCAACGGCCTGCGCATGTTGAGCAAGCGCGCCGAGATCCGGCTGGACCCACAGGACAGCACCCGGCTGCTGCCGGCTTGAAGCGGCAGGGCGTCAGCTGCCTGGCCTGACCGGCGCCAGTGAGACGAGGGTGACGAGCTCCGCAGGGGTTAGCGTCACCGTCGCCTTGCCGGCGGTCATGGTCAGCCGCTCGTCGCAGCGCAACGGCCCTGCCCGGCCGGTCCGGCACAGCTCGAACTCGACCGGCGCGGCGGCCAGCTCGCTCGCCTCGATCGTGACCTCGTAAGGCTGCGCCGCCTGGTAGCCGAAGCCGCCGCCCTTGCCGCTTCCCTTGGTCCGGTTCAGCACCCCGATGGCATAGCGGCCATCCGGCCGCAGTCCGGCGGCGGCATGCAAGGGCGGCTTCACGCCATAGGTCCAGACCAGGTCGCGGGCATCCGGCAGGTCGCTGGTCACATGGCGGAGCACGGTGCCGGGCGGGAAGCGCGTCGTGATCTGCTGCATGTGATGATAGGTGAAATTCTTGTAGAAGCCGTTCGGTCCGAGCATCACCAGCTTTTGCAGGACGTCGCGATCGCCCTGGCCGAGCCCGATGAACCACAGCCAGTGGGTCACCCCGTTGTTGAGGTCGTTCAACAGGCGCGCCGAGCCCTCGGCGGCGAAGTCGTAATCGAACTCGGCCGAGCCGTCCTGCGAGCCGCCGCCCGCCTCGGTCTGCCAATATTGCTTGCCAGCCGCGCGGGTCAGCGTCGCGAGCTTCGGGTCGCCAGCCATGTTGTAGGAATGGTGGGCGACCCCTTGATAGGCGGCATTGGCGATCGGATCGGCCTGGATCGCCGCGACGAAGTCCTTCGGCCCATCGTCGTTGCTGGCATATTCGGGGCCAAGCAGCTTGACGTCCTTGAGGCCCTTCGCGTCCAGCTTCGCCCGCATCGCGCGATAGAGCGGCAGCAGATCCTCATCTGGAATGTCGGCCCGCTCGCCCGAGCCCGGCTCATTCTGGGTGCCGGTCACGGTGATCGGGATGCCGCCCTGGCGCAAGGTCAGGATGTCGTTGGTGAGCGTCTCGGCATAGCCTTCCGGATCGCCCGGCGTGTAGCCTTCCGGCGCCAGCAGAAGCTCGGTCACGCCATGGGTCAGGGCGCCGGCGACCACGCCGCCATCCCGGTAGGTCCGCAAGGTCCGCTCAGGATTGCCGGGCTCGTGCCAGAGCCGGACGATGCGCGTGCCGAGCTCGGTGAACAGCAGACGATCGGCCTCGCTGCGCGCCGCCGGGTCCAAGGTCAGGTAAGGATCGTCGTCGGTGAAGCTGAAGCCGAAGCCGGCGAAGGTCTGCTGCGGCGTCGGATCGATCGTGAGTGTGGCGCGGCCTGGCGTGGCATTGGCGTCGCCGGCGCCGTTCTCGCCCTCCGGCTGGCAGGCAATCAACGCCTGGCTGAGCAGCAAAGTCGTCAGGCCCCGCAGCAGACGGGCACGGTGCGTGGGCAAGCGCGGCGTCGCCATCGGCGGTCACTCCTTGCGGTTGCCGGGTCCGGCGGCGGCAGACCTGCCATCTTCAAGCCGCCATTGCAACCATTCGCTCTAGGCGGTGGCCTGCGGCACCAAGGTCAGCCGAGCGGCGGGCGGGCGGCGGCCCCGGCGCTGGCGGGGCTGCGGCCGGAGCAGAATGAACAGCTGGTGGGTCTGGGTGAAGCTTTCGGCCAGGAGCGGGCATGGCGCGCCCGCGCGGTCGGTCAGCACCAGCTCGCCATCTTCGACCATCCGCCGGCCGGGCGGCGGCAGCAGGCGGCCAAGCGGATCGGCCGGTCCCAGACGCTCGGGCCAGGCCGGCTCGCCGAAGCGGTCGCGGAAGCTCGCCGAGGCGACGCTCCGCCGCAGGCTGGCCTGGCCGCCATTGGCCGGATCCGCGGCCGGCGGATCGAGCACCAGGAGCGCGCAGGGCAGATGATGCTTGAGCACGTATTGGCGCATGGTGGCGTAGATCGAGGCGCCATAGCGGCTGCTGAGCGCCAAGGGCGTGCGGATCCCGAACGCGCATTGCGCCGCCTCGTAGGCGAAGTTGTCGAGCTGGAACAAGGCTTCGGCGGCAAATACATTCGCCTCGCGCTCGAACAGCTCGGCGACCGCCGGATCGAGGCTCGCCTGGCAATCCTCGATCACGGCATAGAGCTGGCTCTGCCAGGGCAGCACGCCATGGCCGGTCTCATGCAGCCGGATGAAGGTCTGGCGGACCGCGGGCAGGCTGCGATCGATCACGACCAGGCGGCCGGCCGCATCAAACAGCCCCTGGACCTTGCCGAGCGCCCGTTTCAGCCGGTCACCGGCCTGGCCGCGCTGCGTCGCGAGATAGGCCGGATCGAGGATCGGCTCCGCCAGCTCGGTGATGCCGGCTGCGGCCATGATCGCCGGCACAGGTGTGGGCAGCTGACCGAACGCGTCGGCCGCCTGCAGGGCCCGCTTGGCGGCAGCGCGCACCGCCGCGTGCTGCGCCGGCGTCAGGCTGCTGTCGTCCGGCCGGGTCATGGGCGGCCTTTGCGCGCGCGGATGAAAGCCAGATAGTCGAGCAGCGCCTGCTCCTCCTCGGCGGTCAGATGCTCGATCGCGTAGGTCGCCGCCCGGCCATGCCGGGCCTCGGCGGACCGCTCGGCGTCGGGGGCGATGTAGCCGGCCCGCGCCATCAGCTTTTGGTAATCGGCATCATAGACCAGGGCCAGATGGTGCAGAACATGCGGCGAGGGCTTGGCGATCTTGCCATTCTCGAGCTGGCTCAGATAGGCGTTGGACACCGCCTTGCCGCTCGCCTCCTCGACCTCGCGCAAGGAGAGGCCGCGACCTGTCCTGAGGCTGTGCAAATAAGCGCCGAGCGCTTGCGCCGGCGTGCGTTGCTGTGACTGCTCCGCCATCTGCCGCCTGGGCCTCCGCTGGCAGCCCTTGAATGCTGCAGCATAGGCCGCCCGCTAAATTCATCAAGCGCGCGTAGTTTGCTGCTTGATAAATTTAGCGCGCCATGCATATTAAGCGCCAGATCCACCGCACATCAGCAACCATCCGGGGCGCCAGCCATGGCCGCCCCGCCAGGAGGAGATTGCCATGCCGAGGCCTCCCTCGGAGCCGCCGCGCGGCCGTCTGGTCGACGCGTTCCAGGACGAGCTTGCGGCCGACCTGGCCGATCTCGAGGCCTGCGCCCGGCTCGGCCGGACGCCGCCGGCCAGCGCCGGCTATCTGATCAGGCTCAACCGCAGCCATCTGGTGGTCACCAAGCCGGCAGTGACCGGCCGGGAGCTGCTTTGGCTGGCGCGGCTGCTGCCGGCCGAGCGCTATTGTCTGCAGGCGCAGTTTATCGACCGCGGCCTCGAGCCTTTGCCGCTCGATGCCAACATCGATCTGCGCATGCCGGGACTGCAGCGCTTCGAGGCGGTCATGTGCGAGCCGCAGCCGGTGGCGCCATGAGCCCGCGGCGCCAGTTCCGGCTGGAGCCGGAGGACGAGCGCCTGCTCGACGAGCAGGGCATCGTCTGGGAGACGCTGGTCGAGGATGCGCACTGGCTGCTGCTGCATGGCCTGAGTGACGCGCCGGTCACGGCTGCTGTGCGCATCGATGCCAGCAAGTGGCGCCCTCTGCCGACCGAGCGGCCCTATTTCCATCCGGCGCCGAGCCGGCCGGGTCGGGCGCGCCGGATCGACGGCAAGCGGTTCGGGCCAAGGCCGCTGCGCTCGACCGGGGCCTAGGCGGGCAGCCGCCGCCTGGGCCGGAGGGAGCACCGGACCTTGGCGGCGGCAGCTGGCCTGCTAGTCTCGTGAGCGCGCAGCCAGCGCCTTCCTGCGAGCCTTATCCGGAGGACTTCGGCCATGCTCCTTGCCGGCTCCTGCCATTGCCAGGCCGTGCGGTTCGAGCTGCATTCGAGCCATCCTTATCCCTTCAATCTCTGCTACTGCTCGATCTGCCGAAAGACGGCGGGCGGCGGCGGGTTCGCGATCAATCTCGGCGGCGACCATGCCAGCCTCAAGGTCAAGGGCCGGGAGCATCTGCGCGTCTACCGGGCCAAGCTCGGCCGGCATGCCGACGGCACACCGATCGAGAGTGAGGGCGAGCGGCATTTCTGCGGCCTGTGCGGCAGCGCCTTGTGGCTCTGGGACCCGCGCTGGCCGGAGCTGGTCCATCCCCATGCCTCGGCGATCGACACGGACCTGCCGGTGCCACCGGAGCGGACCCATCTGATGCTGGGCTCGAAGGCGAGCTGGGTTGAGCCGGCGATCGGACCGCGGGATCAGCAGTTCGACGACTATCCGGACGAGTCGATCGCTGCGTGGCATGACCGCTTGGGCCTGACCGACCGGAGCTGAGGCGACCAGTCCTTTCGCACACTATCCAGCCGGCGGACCGGATCGGACGTTGCACGATTTAGGCAACTGAATCACAATACGGTTCTGGGGAGGCGAGTGGCCAAGCAAGCTCGCTCGAGCAACAACACCGCGTTCAAGAATGCGACCCGCCCGGCGGGCGGATGGCTGCGGTGACGCGCCTTCGCCAGCAACCGCCTGATGCGCCAGGTGCCGCTTCGCGTGGCGCCCGGATCGTGTCACGCAGCCAGGGAGGTCAGCATGCGCGACGATCAATCAGAACATGCGCTGCCGGAGTCGGAGGGCGAGCTGCCGAGGCTCGCTACGGGCGATTCACTGTCGCGGCGCAAGGCGATGCGGGCGCTCGGCATCGGCGCTGGCGCGGTAGCGCTCACCGCCGGCCTGGCCCGCGCGCAGGACGGACCGGTCGCACCACCCAGCACGGTCACTAGCCCACCCCGCGATTTCGGCCCGAACGGTGCGCCCACCACGTACTTCACCGACCCCGATGTCTTGGTCGTCGACGATTCCTTTGGCGGCCGCGTCCAGGTCAACAGCGCGATCCAGCGGCTCTGGACCGGGGCCTTATGGGCCGAAGGGCCGGCCTGGAATGCCCAGGGGCGCTATCTGCTCTGGAGCGACATCCCCAACAACCGGCAGCTGCGCTGGCTGGAGGATGACGGCCATGTCAGCGTGTTCCGCATGCCGTCCAACAACAGCAACGGCAACACCTTCGACTTCCAGGGCCGGCAGATCTCCTGCGAGCATCTGATGCGCCGGGTGGTCCGCTACGAATTGGACGGCTCGGTCACGGTGCTGGCCGACATGTTCGAGGGCAAGCGGCTCAACTCGCCGAACGATGCGGTGCCGCATCCGGATGGCAGCATCTGGTTCACCGACCCGCCCTATGGCGGCCAGCTCTACGAGGGTGCTCCTGACGCGCCGGGTGGGCCCAGCAACGCCGCCGGCCGGATCAATCCGAAGCTCGGCCAGCCACCCGGCATCGGCGAATGGAAGCGCGAGCTGCCGACCCAGTGCTACCGGCTCGATCCCTCCGGCAAGCTCGAGATGGTGGTGACCGAGGACCAGGTGCCCGATCCGAATGGCTTGTGCTTCTCGCCCGACTACAAGCGGCTCTACGTCGCCAGCACCGGCAAGGGCCCGGGCGATCAGGGCGAAGGCGGCAAGGGCAACATCTTCGCGTTCGACGTCGAGGGCACCAAGCTCACCAACCACCGCCTGTTCACCGACTGCGTCGTCGATGGCGTGAAATGCGGGCCGGACGGCCTGCGCTGCGATGTCGACGGCAATCTTTGGGCATCGAGCAATGCCGGCCGCGCGGTCGGCTATAGCGGCGTCACCGTCTGGAATCCGGATGGCAAGCTGATCGGCCGGATCCGCCTGCCGGAAATCTGCGGCAATGTCTGCTTCGGCGGACCCAAGCGGAACCGCCTGTTCATGGCCGGCAGCCAGTCGATCTATGCCGTCTTTACCTCGACCCAGGGTGCAGCGCCCGGTTGAGCCGACGCTCCAGCGCGTCGTTTGCCTCAGGCAGGGGGGCGCGGCCATCGCGCCCCCATTTTTCGGCGACGCTAGCTGCGCGGCGGCGCCAGGCGGTCGATCTCGAAGAGCTCGTCGGTGGTGAATGACGGGCTCGCAGTGGCTTGGACGCAATCCTCGATCTGCGCGGGCGAGCTGGCGCCGATCAGGACCGAGGTGATCCGCGGGTCCTTGAGCACCCAGGCGAGCGCCATCTGGGCCAGGCTCTGGCCGCGTCGGCGCGCGATCTCGTTGAGCGCCGCGATCCGGCGCAAGGTCTCCGCGTCGAGCCGGCTGGCTTGCAGGGCGCCGCCCCGGGCCACGCGCGATTCCGCCGGCACGCCCGCCAGATAACGGTCGGTCAGCAGGCCTTGGGCCAACGGCGAGAACGCGATGCAGCCGACGCCCTCCGCGGCCAGGCAGTCGAGCAGCCCCTCCTCGACCCAGCGATTGATCATGGAATAGGACGGCTGGTGGATCAGGCAAGGCGTGCCGAGCGCGCGCAGGATGGCCGCGGCCTGGGCGGTCATCTCGGCCGAGTATGAAGAGATGCCGGCATAGAGCGCCTTGCCGGAACGGACCGCGTGATCGAGGGCACCCATGGTTTCCTCGAGCGGCGTCGCGGGATCGGGCCGGTGCGCATAGAAGATGTCGACATAGTCGAGGCCCATGCGCTGCAGGCTCTGATCCAGGCTGGCCAGCAGATATTTGCGCGAGCCCCATTCGCCGTAGGGGCCGGGCCACATCAGGTAGCCAGCCTTGGTCGAGATGACGAGCTCGTCGCGATAGGCGCCAAGCTCGCTCGCCAGCAGACGGCCGAAGCTGCGCTCGGCGGCGCCTGGCGGCGGGCCATAATTGTTGGCGAGGTCGAAATGGGTGATGCCCAGATCGAACGCCCGGTGGACCATGGCGCGGCCGGTGGCGAAGACGTCGCCGTCGCCATAATTGTGCCAGAGACCGAGGGCGATCGCCGGCAGCTTCAGGCCGCTCCGGCCGCAGCGGCGATAGGGCATGCGCTCGTAGCGATCACCGGCGGGCAGATAGGCCATGGGGCAGCTCCATCGCGGCAGAGGCGGCGGACCGGACGGCGGACCGGGTTGCGGGTGGCCGGCGGCTGGGCGATCATCGCTGATCGGCGGCGCAGCGGCGGGCCAGCGTCACCAGCTTGCCGCAAGCCGGGCCAGCTGGCCATGGCGGCGCGCCAGGAGGCAGCGGATGAGCGCGTCTTCCATCGGCATCGGCGTGATCGGCTGCGGCGTGATCAGCGCTGCCTATCTGAAGGCGCTCCGCCACTTCCCGGTGGTATCCGTGCGGGCGTTGGCGGATCAGGACGCGGCGGCAGCCGACGCACGGGCGGCCGAGTTCGGCGTGCCGGCGGTGCCAGTCGATGCCCTGCTGGCCGATCCCGAGATCCAGATCGTCTTGAACCTGACGCCGCCCGCCGCCCATGTGCCGGTCGGGCTGCGCGTGCTGGCGGCGGGCAAGCATCTCTATGGCGAGAAGCCGCTGGGCGTCGATCTGGCCGAAGGGCGGCGCCTGGTGGATGCCGCGGCGGCGGGCGGCCTGCGGCTCGGCTCGGCGCCGGACACGTTCCTGGGCGGCGGCCAGCAGACCGCGCGCCGGGCGATCGATCAGGGTGCCATCGGCCGGCCGCTCGGCGGCACGGCGTTCATGATGGTGCCGGGCCATGAGCGCTGGCATCCCAACCCGGATTTCTACTATGCGGCGCGGGGCGGCGGCCCGCTCTTGGACATGGGGCCTTACTACCTGACTGCCCTGGTCCAGATGCTGGGCCCGATCGCGGCCGTGACCGCCTTTGGCGGCCGTTTCCGCCAGCCGCGCCGAATCCAGGCCGGGCCACGGGCGGGCGCCGAGATCCCGGTCGACTGCCTGACCCATATCGCCGGCAGCCTCGCCTTCGCCGAGGGTGCGATCGTCCAGATCTGCACCAGCTTCGAGGTCTGGCGCCACCGCCATGGGCCGATCGAGATCTATGGCGAGGCAGGCTCGCTCGTGGTGCCCGATCCGAACCGGTTCGACGGCACGGTCGAGCTCTGTCCGCCCGAAGGCGAGTGGCGGGCCGTGCCGAGCGAGCACGGCTATGGCGATGACAATTACCGCGGGCTGGGGCTGGCTGACATGGCCGAGGCGATCCGCGCCGGCCGGCCGCATCGGGCCTGCGGCGCGCTGGCCTTGCACGTGCTCGAGGTCATGGCCGGGCTGATCCGCTCGGCCGAAGGGGCGGGCGTGGTGACCATCGAGAGCCGGCCGGAGCGGCCGGCGGCGCTGGCGCCTGGCCAAGTCGTGGGAATCTGAGTTCAGCGGAGGCGAGCATGAAGCAGGCGTTGATCGTCTGGGGCGGCTGGCCGGGGCACGAGCCCGAGCAAGGGGCAGCGATCCTGGCCGGCATGCTGCGCGACGACGGCTTCGAGGTGAAGCTCGCGACCGAGACGGCGGCCTTCGCCGATCCGGCGCTCTCAAGCCTCGATCTGATCGTGCCGATCATCACCATGAGCAGCATCGAAAAGGCTGAGCTGGCCAATCTCGAGGCGGCGGTGCGCGGCGGGGTCGGGTTGGCTGGCTACCATGGCGGCATGGCGGATGCGTTTCGCAACGAGCCGCTCTATCAGTTCATCTGCGGCGGCCAGTGGGTCGCCCATCCGGGCGACATCATCGACTATCGGGTCAACATCAGCCGGCCCGACGATCCGGTCATGGCTGGCCTTGCCGACTTCGACTACCACTCGGAGCAGTATTACCTGCATGTCGATCCGGCCAACGAGGTCCTGGCGACCACCACCTTCACCGGCGCCCATGCGCCCTGGCTGGCGGGCGTGGTGATGCCGGTGGTCTGGAAGCGCCGGCATGGCGCGGGGCGGGTCTTCTACTCGGCGCTCGGCCATGTCGCCAGCGAGTTCCAGGTGCCCGAGATGGCGACCATCATCCGGCGCGGCATGCTCTGGGCGGCGCGCTAGCCTCTTAGCGAACGGGAGTGAGGATGCGCCTCGCGACACAACGACTGGACGGGCCGCATGCCGCGGTCGAGCTGGCCTACGTCGAATGGGGCGAGCCTGGCGCCGAGCAGGTCGTGCTCTGCGTCCACGGCCTGACCCGCAATGCCCGCGACTTCGATCATCTGGCGAGCGCGCTGGCCGCCAAGGGCGCGCGGGTGCTCGCGGTCGACATGGTCGGACGCGGCCGCAGCAGCTGGCTCGACGATCCAAAAGGCTACGCGATCCCGGCCTATGCCAGCCACCTGGCGCGCTTTTGCGAGCTGCTGGCTCTGCCGCCGGTCGACTGGATCGGCACCTCTATGGGCGGCCTGATCGGCATGGCGCTGGCCGCCGGAGAGCGGCCGCCGCTGCGCCGGCTGGTCCTGAACGACGTCGGCCCGTTCGTGCCGAAGCTGGCGCTGGCGCAGATCAAGCTCTATCTCGGCCTGGATCTGGTGTTCGCGGACCTGGCCGCGCTGGAGCGGCATCTGCGCCAGATCCATGCGCCCTTCGGGCCGCTCAGCGACGCGCAATGGCAGCATCTGGCGGAGCACAGCGCGCGCCGAGATGAGACGGGCTGGCGGCTGCACTATGACCCGGCAATCCGGGTGCCCTATCAGGACCTGGCGGGCGAGGATCTCGATCTCTGGCCGCTTTGGGACCAGATCCGCTGTCCGACCTTGGTCCTGCGCGGCGCCGACAGCGTGCTGCTGACCGCCGCCACCGCCGATGAGATGGCGCGGCGCGGGCCTGGCGCCACGGTCCAGACCTTCACCGGCGTCGGCCATGCGCCGGCCCTGATGGCGCCCGATCAGATCGCGCTGATCGAGCGCTGGCTGGCGGAGCC
>CADEGR010000015.1:38776-43508 GCA_902826935.1 uncultured Alphaproteobacteria bacterium
CGCGCTCAAGCGTCGGCCGGCGCAATGCCGACCGAGCGCAAGGCCGTGTTCAGCTGGGCCAGCGTGTGGGGCTTGCCCAAGATCGTGACCTTCGGGTCACTCTCGAACCGGCCGCGCAGGACGCTCTCGCCGTGGCCGCTGGCGATCACGATCGGCAGGTCCGGGTAGATGGTGCGCAGCTCCGCCACCAGATCCTCGCCATTGCGATCCGGCAGGCCGAGATCGACGATCGCGCCATCGAAGGCGCCATGGGCGAGGCGCAGCTTGTTCAGGGCGTCGGTTGCGGTCGTGGCCGGCTCGCCTTGCAGGCCGATCTCGGCAAGGTTCTCCAGCAGCAGCATCTGGACCAGCGCTTCGTCCTCGACGATCAGGATCCGGCCGGTCGCCGGGCGAGCATCGAGCATATCCCGGAGCTTGGCGCCGAGCGCTGCATAGGTGAACGGCTTGGTGATCAGCTGCACGCCCGGATCGAGGCGGCCGTCATGGACGATCGCGTTGCGAGCGTAGCCGGTCGTGAACAGGATCCGGAGATCGCGCCGGGCCAGGCGGGCCTGATCCGCCAGCTGCCGGCCATTCATGCCGCCGGGCAGGCCGACGTCGGTGAACAGGAGCTCGATCTCCGGATGCTGCGCCAGCCGCTGCAGAGCGCTCTGCCCGTCGCCGACCTCGATCACCTGGTAGCCGAGCTCGCGCAGGATCCCGGTGGTGTAGGCGCGCACATCGGCATCGTCCTCGACCACCAGCACGGTCTCCGCCTGGCCAGCACCCGGCACCTCGGCGGCCGGGGCCGCTTCGATCTCCGCGGCGAATGCATGCAGCCGCGGCAGGTAGATCTTGACCGTCGTGCCCAGCCCGACCTCGCTGTAGATCTTGACGTGGCCGCCCGACTGCTTGACGAAGCCGTAGACCTGGGACAGGCCAAGCCCGGTGCCGTGGCCGACCTCCTTGGTCGTGAAGAACGGCTCGAAGGCGCGTGCCACCGTCTCGCGGCTCATGCCGATGCCGCTGTCGGTGATCGCGGTCACGACATATTGGCCGGGCACGACCTCGGCCTGGGCGGCGGCGTAGACGTCATCGAGATAGGCGTTGGCGGTCTCGATGGTCAGCCGCCCGCCGGTGGGCATGGCGTCGCGGGCGTTGACCGCGAGATTCAAGATCGCGACCTCGAGCTGGTTGGGGTCGGCATGGACCGGCCAGAGCCCCCCGGCCAGCACGGTCTCGACCGCGATCTGCTCGCCGATGGTGCGGCGCAAGAGATCCGACATGCTGGTGACCAGCCGGCCGATCTCGATCGGCTTCGGCTCGAGCGGCTGCTGCCGGGAGAAGGCGAGCAGGCGCTGGGTCAGCGCGGTCGCGCGCTGGGCGCCGCGCATCGCCTGCTCAGCGGCGCGCTGCAAGGTCGCGGCATGCTGGCCTGGATCGCCCAGATGCCGCTGCATGCTCTCGAGATTGCCCACGATGACCGTGAGCAGATTGTTGAAGTCATGGGCGACGCCGCCAGTCAGATGGCCGATGCTCTCCATCTTCTGCGCCTGACGCAGGGCTTGCTCCGCCCGCTCCCGCTCAAGCGCTTCCGCCTGGAGACTGGCGTTGGCGGCGACCAGCTCGGCGGTCCGTTCGGCGACCTTGTTCTCGAGCAGCTGCTCGCTCTGGCGCAGCGCGATCTCGATCCGCTTGCGCTGCTCGATCTCGTATTGCGCCGATTGGTAGAGCTTGGCCTTGTCGATCGCGATCGCCGCCTGGGTCGCGATGCCGGCCACCAGGCGTTCGGCGCGGGCATCGAACATGCCGGGGTCGGGATGGCCGAGAAACAGGCCGCCCAGGACCTGGCCGGACTGGGAGACCACGGGCGCTGCGAGATAGCTGCGCACCGGCGGCTGGCTGAGCGGCAGGCCCTCACAGGGCGCGCCTTGGCCGAAGCGCTGGTCCTCTGTGACATCCGCCGAGCGGACCATCGTCTCACCTTGGAGCACGGGTCCGAACGGTGCGCCCACGCGCGGCGTCGGCATGGTGCCGAGATCCGCTCGCCCGGCGCTGGAGACGGTCGTGAACGGGGCGGCCTCGCCATGGGCGTCGGTCATGGCGGAGACGAACACGCCATAAGCGGCGCCGGTCAGCTCGGTCGCGGCATCGGTCACCACCTGGACCATCGGCTCGAGCTGGAGCGCGGCGGCGATGGCGGTGCCCACGACATTGAGCTTTTCGAGCGCTGCCGCTTCCTCGCGCAGCACCTTGGCGCTGGCGCGCCGGATCCCGGCCAAGCGCAGATTGACCTCGATCCGGGCCAACAGCTCCCGCGCCGAGAATGGCTTGGTCAGATAATCGTCGGCGCCGGAGCTCAGGCCCTCGACCTTGGCCTCCTCGCCGGCGCGCGCCGAGAGGAGGAGGATCGGGATCTCGCGCAGCGCCGGATCGGCACGCAATGCGGCCAGCAGGCCGAAGCCGTCCAGCTTCGGCATCATCACGTCGGACAGCACCAGATCCGGCTGCAGCGCCCGTGCCGCCGCCAAGGCGGCGACGCCATCCGCGCAGGTCTCGACCCGGTAGCCAGCCGCCCGCAGCAGCCGTTCAACATAGTGGCGCATGTCGGCGTTGTCGTCCGCCAGCAGCACCAGCTGATTGTCGCCGGCGCTGGCGCTGACCGCCCCCAGATCCGCGCTGGCGGAGAACAAGGCGAGCTCGCCGTCCGCCTGGCCGTCGCCAAGCCAGCCCAGCGCCTCGTCCAGATAGGCTTGCGCCCGCACGCTGTTCCAGGCTTCGTCCCGGCCCTCGCCGATCTGCGCCGACGGCAGATGGGCGGTGCCCAGCGGAATGCTGACCGTGAAGGTGCTGCCATGGCCCAGCCGGCTGTCGACCTGGATGCTGCCGCCATGCAGCCTGACCAGCTCCTGCACCAGCGCCAGGCCGATGCCGCTGCCCTCGAAGGAGCGGCCGCGCGCGCCCTCGATCCGGCGGAAGCGCTCGAACAGATGGGGCAGCTCCTTGGCCGGCATGCCGGTGCCGGAATCGCGCACTATCAGTTCGGCGGACCGGCCGTCCCCCGAGATCGCCACTGCGACTGCGATCTCGCCCTCGAAGGTGAATTTGAAGGCGTTCGAGAGCAGATTAAGGACCACCTTCTCCCACATATCGCGGTCGACATGGACCGGCGCCGGCAAGGGCGCACAATCGACCACCAGCCGCAAGCCAGCCTGATCGATCGCCGAGCGGAAGTTCGCGGCGAGCTCGGCGGTCATGGCCGCCAGATCGGTCGCCTGATAGTGCGCCTGCACGCGGCCCGCCTCGATCCGCGAGAAATCGAGCAGCGTGTTGACCAGCTTGAGCAGGCGCATGGCATTGCGATGCGCAACGTCGAGCAAGGTGCGGCTGTCCGGCGAGACCTCCGCCGCCGGCTTGGCCAGCACCTCCTCCAAGGGGGTCAGCATCAGGGTCAGCGGCGTGCGGAACTCGTGGCTGACATTGGAGAAGAAGGTGGTCTTGGCGCGATCGATCTCGGCCAGCGCTTCGGCGCGCTTGCGCTCCTGCTCATAGGCCTGGGCATTGCCGATCCCGGCCGCGATCTGGCCGGCCAAGAGGGTCAGGAAGGCGCGGTAGCCCTGGTCGAACAAGCGAAAGGGATTGAGCCCGACCACCAAAGCGCCGGCCCGCCCGGTCTCGCCGCTCGCGGGCAGAGGCAAGATGGCTGCCTGGCTGGCCGGCTGCTGCCAGGCGCCAACCGGCAGATCCGCCCGGAAGCGGGCCGCGAGGTCGGCCACCAGCCGCGGCTCCTGCTGGCGCAGCACCTTGGCGACCGGCCAGGCGGCGGCAGCGCCGGATAGGGTCAAGGGCGCCGCCGGGTGGCCGGGTTCGATGCCGCAGGCGCCGGCGAGCGCCAGGGTTTCGCTGCCTGGCTCGCCCAGGTAGATCAGCGCGAACGGCAGGTCACGGGGATTGTGCCGCATGGCGTGCGCCGCCCGTTCGCAGGCATCGCTCCAACTGCGGGCATCGGCCGTGCTGGCGGCGAGCTGGCGCAGCAGGTCGAGCTGCCGCTCGGTGATCACGCGCTGGGTATCGTCGGTGTTGGCGCAGATGATGCCGCCGACCCCACCGTCGTCATTCGGCACCGGGCTGTAGGAGAAGGTGTAGTAGGTCTCCTCCGGATAGCCGTTGCGCTCCATGATCAGAAGCTGCTGCTCGACATAGGTGCCTTCGTCGCCGCGCATCGCGGTCGCCAGCATCGGGCCGATCTCCGGCCAGATCTCGCGCCACACGACGCGGGTCGGCTGGCCCAGCGCCCAAGGATGCTTGCCGCCGATGATCGAGCGATAGGCGTCGTTGTAGAGGTAGATGAGCTCGCTGCCCCAGCCGATCCAGATCGGCTGGCGCGAGGTCAGCATGATGCGCACCGCGGTCTTCAGGCTGCGCGGCCACTGTGCCGGCGGCCCGAGCGGCGTCGCGGTCCAGTCCAACGCCCGCATGCGCGCGGCCAGCTCGCCGTCGCCGTTCAAGAAGTCCGGCGTCGCCTGGGGCGGTCCGTCTTGGGCCGCGATCTGGGTGCTCATTCGTTCCGACGCCATTGCGATGGCTGCGTTCCTCGCAGGACGGTGCCCGGCCAGGCCGCGTTCGTCAACCAGCTGGCTGACCTGTCTGGCGGCACGCGCGACATGCGGACCGCCCAGGAATGCTGCCGGGCACCGCGCTCGGGCTGCACGCGCAGGCAGCGGCGATCAGGCCATCGCCGCCCGCGATGCTG
>CADEGR010000015.1:43608-56331 GCA_902826935.1 uncultured Alphaproteobacteria bacterium
GGCGATCAGGCCATCGCCGCCCGCGATGCTGGCGCAAGCGCATTGACGCGCAGCCGCGCTGCTGACTGCCGGCTTGGGCGCGATCGCCAGATGGCCCGGCCAAGGCGTATTAAAGTACGCAGAAGGCAAATTGGCCCGGCACAACGCCAGCAGCGATGCCACCATCCAGGCGATACATGTGGTGCGTGACCTGTCTGATCGATCGAATTTCGAGCGCGCCGTGGCGGTGCTCGATGGGCTGGCCGGGCGGAGCCAACTGTGCCACATCACCGGAGACCGGCCAGGGTGGCGGCAGCCTTCGCTGCCGGGCCGATCCGGCCAGCCGGCTGCCGCGTGTCAGGCGCCCAAGCTCAGGCGACCCATGACCATGATCGAGCTCTTGATCGATACCCGAGGTCTGCGCTGTCCCCTGCCGGTGCTGCGCGCGCGCAAGGCGATGCGGGCGCTGCCGGCTGGCGGGCTGGCCCGCCTGCTGGCGACCGATCCCGGAACCCGCCAGGACATTGCCGCCATGTGCGCGGCGACGGGCGATACGCTGCTCGAGAGCAACGCCGAGGCCGGCGTGATCACCTTTCTGATCCGCAAGGCCGGCTAGCCCGGAGCAGCGGCCATTTCGGATCAGGCAGCAGGATCGGCGACGCTCAACTTCAGGCTCTCCCATTGCTTGCCGGCAGCCACGATGCAGCTGAGGCCAGCCGGCGAGGTCGAGACCACCGTCCAGGTATCCTGATCGCGCGAAGCATACACCTGGAGCAGATTGCCGTTGGTCTGCAGACCAATCGCGACCGGAGCCTCGGCATATTTGGCGCCCAGCTGCTTCGCGATGTCGGCCGCATCGTGGCACGGCATGCGCATGCTGCCAGGCGCCATCTGCGCGCCGGCCGGGTCGGCGCCGACCGAACCGGCGAGCAGCAGGCCAATCGTGATCGGGACCAGACGACGCATCCGCAGTCTCCTCAGCAAGGCGGCGCGCGGCCGCAAGATCATCTCCCGCCATTCAGCCACGCCTTGGTTACCGGATGGTTAAGAGCCTGGCAGAAATCGCCTTGAGGTTCCGGCCTTGAGGCGCCGGCCGATGGCCGCCAAACGATGGCTGCGATGGTCAATCGCACATGGCGCGCGCGGCCAGCGCTGCCTACATTAGGCAGCAGATGCCAGCATGGGTGCTGACGCATCCTTGACTAGGGCTGGGAGCGGGACGTGCAGCAGGCGATCTTGCAAGCGCTGATCGAGGCGCGGGCGGCGAAGCGACCGGCCGCCCTGTTGCGCTGGCTGGCCACGGGTCGCGAGGCGCTGGTGATGGCCGGCGAGGTGGTGATCGGCGGTCCGCTCCCGGCGGCGCTGCTGGCCGAGGTTGGGGCGGCGCATCGGCGCGATCGCAGCACCACCGCCAAGACCGACGACGGTCCGGTCTTCATCCAGATCGAGAACCCGCCCTTGCGCCTGATCGTGGTGGGTGCCGTGCATATCGCGCAAGCGCTGGTCCCGATGGCGCAGCTGACGGGCTATGACGTGACGGTCGTCGACCCGCGCCGGGCATTCGCGAGCGACGCCCGATTTCCCAGCGTCGCGGTGCGCCGCGATTGGCCGGACGAGGCGCTGGCCGAGCTGCGGCCGGATGCGCGTTGCGCCATCGTAACCCTGACCCATGACCCGAAGCTGGATGATCCGGCGCTGGATGTGGCGCTGCGCTCGGACGCATTCTACATCGCGGCGCTCGGCAGCCGGCGGACCCATGCCAGCCGGCTCGAGCGGCTGGCGGCGCTTGGCCACGGGCCGGACAGCCTGGCCCGCATCCATGGCCCGGCCGGGCTGGATCTGGGTGCCGTGAGCCCGGCGGAGATCGCGCTCTCGGTGCTGGCGCAGGCGACCCAAGCCTTGCGGCGCGAGGTTGCGGCATGAAGTTCGGCCCGGTGCCGCTCGACGAGGCCGAAGGGGCGATCCTCGCCCACTCGGTCAAGCTCGCCGACCGCGCCTTCAAGAAAGGCCGCCGGCTGGCCGCCGCCGATCTGGCCGCCTTGGCCGACGCCGGCCACGACGCTGTGGTGGCCGCACGGCTGGAACCGGACGATGTCGGCGAGGACGAAGCGGCCCGGCTGCTCGCCGAGCGGTTGCTTGGCAGCCACCTGACCGCCGCCCCGGCGTTCACCGGCCGGGTCAATCTGTTCGCGGCCGCAGCCGGCCTGGTCCTGGTCGATCGCAGCCGGATCGATCGATTGAACCAGCAGCATGAGGCGATCACCGTTGCGACCTTGGCCGAGCATGCGGTGGTGCGGCCCAAGCAGATGGTCGCGACCATCAAGATCATCCCCTTCGCGGTGCCCCGACCGCTTCTGGATGCCTGCCTCGCGATTGCCGAGGATGGTCCGCGGATGGTCAGCCTGGCTCCCTTCCGGCCGCGCACGGTGACCCTCATTCAGACCCGGCTGCCGGGCCAGAAGGAGAGCGTGCTGGACAAGACCGTGGCGGTCACGGCCGAGCGACTGGGTCCGCTCGGCGGCCGGCTGGTGGCGGAGATGCGCTGCGCCCATACCGTCGACGCGCTGGCTGACCGGCTGCGCGCCAGTCGAGGCGAGCTCGTGCTGATTGCCGGCGCCTCGGCGATCACCGACCGGCGCGACGTCTTGCCGGCGGCGGTGGCGGCGGCGGGCGGCGAGATCCAGCAGTTCGGGATGCCGGTCGATCCTGGCAATCTCCTGTTGCTGGCCCGCCAAGCGGAACGGCCGGTTCTGGGCCTGCCCGGCTGCGCCCGCTCGCCGAAGCCGAACGGCTTCGACTGGGTGCTGCAACGGATCTGCGCCGACTTGCCGGTCGGGCCGGCCGAGGTCATGGCGATGGGCGTGGGCGGCCTGCTGATGGAGATACCGAGCCGGCCGCAGCCGCGCGAGGGCCAGGCCGCGGCAGCCAGCGGGCCGATCGTGGCCATCGTGCTGGCGGCGGGCCAGTCACGCCGCATGGGCGAGGCGAACAAGCTGCTGGCGCCGATCGATGGCTTGGCGATGGTTGCCCATGTGGTCGATGCGGTGCTGGCATCGCGGGCGGATACGGTGTTGGTCGTGACCGGCCATGAGGCTGCGGCGGTGCGCACCGCGCTGGCTGGCCGGCCGGTCCGGTTCGTCGACAATCCGGCCTATGCGGCCGGTCTCAGCACCTCGCTCCAGGCGGGGCTGGCAGCCCTGCCGGAGAATTGCGCCGGCGTGCTGATCGCCCTGGGCGACATGCCCAAGGTCGGCCGGGCCGAGATCGACCGGCTGATCGCCGCCTTCAATCCCAACGAAGGCCGCTCGATCTGCGTGCCGACCGTGCGCGGCAAGCGCGGCAATCCCGTGCTGTTCGCCGCCCGCTTCGTGCCGGAGATGGCAGCGCTCAGTGGCGACGTCGGGGCGCGCCGTCTGCTCGCGGGCCATAGTGATGAGGTATGCGAGATCGACATGGACGATGGCGCCACCCTGCTCGACATCGATACGCCGGCAGCACTCGCGGCCCTGACCGGCGCCGAAGCGTGAACCAGCTCAAACCCCAGCTCCGACCATGACCGAATCGCTTTACCAGGCGGCGATCCTGGAGCTCGCGAAGCAGGCCCGCGGTGATCACCGGCTGAGCGCGCCCGAGGTCACCGTGACCATCGACAACCCCTTGTGCGGTGATCGGGTCACGCTGGACCTGACCTTGCGCGACGGCCGGGTCGCGGCGATCGGCCATGGCGTCCGCGGCTGCCTGCTCTGCTCCGCCGCGGCGGTCGTCATCGCGGCACGGGCGCCAGGCGAGACCGCCGCGGCCTTGCGGGCCCAGGCCGATCATGTGGCGCGCAGTCTGACCGAGGCGCCGGCCGCCTTGGGCAAGCCTTGGCCCGAGCTCGCCGCCTTCGCTCCGGTCCATCAGCACAAGAGCCGGCATCGCTGCGTCCTGCTGCCGTTCCAGGCGCTGCTGCAGGCGCTCGACCGCGCGGCACCCAAAGTCTGAGCCGCGCGGCACCAGGTTAGGTTGGCGCAACCCATACGCTGGCAAGGATTGCGCGGCACCTGGCCGCCGCCTAAAACACAGATGTGCGGTGATGGCGCGGCGGCCCAGAGGGAGGAGCGAGCAGCCATGGCGATCGCGAACCGTCGGTTGGCGATGCTGGTGGCGTTTGCGCTTGGCGCCTGGCCGCTCGCCGCGGCCGAGCCGGAGTTGACGACGTTGGCCGGCAATTGGCGGGGCGCGGTGGCAAGCACTGCGGGCGCCGGAGCGGTGCCGGATGGCGACCTTGCGGTTTCCTTGACGAAGGAGGGCGCAGGCTTTCGCCTGCGCTGGCTCGGCCGCGCTCCTGGCGAAGCCGGAGACGGCTGGGAGCCGCTGGAAGCCGTGTTCGATCCCGCCGAGCAGCCGGGCCTGTTCGCGGTGCGCGCCGCGCCGCAGGGGCTGCTGCAGCGCATGTTCGCGAGCCCCGAGACCGGCAATCCGCTCAATGGCGAAACCATGCTTTGGGCCCGGATCGAGGCCACTCAGCTGGTGGTCTACAGCCTGGGGATCGGCAATGACGGCGGCTATGCCTTGGACCGTTATGCCTGGCGGCCCGAGGGCGGGGAGCTGCTCGCCCGCTATAGCCGGCGCAGCGACTTGGCGGCACCCTTGGTCTTGGAGGCGCGGTTGCAGAAGGCAAGCGGCAGCCCATGACGCCGCGGCCCAGTCTCTCCAATTGCTGGCAAGCTCGGATCCGCTGGCTCGTCACGGCTTTGCTGATGCTGGGCCACCTGGCGGTGCCCGACGCGGCGCGTGCGGCGTCTGCGGCCTTGGAGCCGTTCTTCGGCAGCTATGTCGGCAGCGCCGAAATGGTCGATCTGACCACGGGCGAGACACGCCAGCGTGATCTCGACATCGTCATCCAGCCGTTTCGCGAGGCCGGCTTCCAGGTCAACTGGCTCAATATCATGCTGGTCGACGGCCGCCGGGATGTGCCGGGCGTCAAGCGCTGGTTGCAGACCGTGCTGTTCCAACCGGCCGAGGGGCGCGACCTCTACGTCGAGGTCAAGGCAAGCAATCCATTCCGGACCCGCGAGCAGGCCAAGCCGCTGCGGGGCGATCCGATCCGCTGGGCGCGCATCAGGGATGGGGTGCTGCATGTCTACGCCTTCCAACTGTTGCCGGATGGCAACTATGAGCTGCAGATCTACGATCGCATCCTGACCGAGCAGGGGCTGGATATCCGCTTCGAGCGGATTGTCGATGACCAGCCGGTGCGTCGGCTGACCGGTCGGACGGTGCGCGCCGAGGCCGGCGGGACCGACGACTAGACGCCGCCCGCCGACCGGCGGGCGTTGTGCTTCGCTGAACTCCAGGATTTCCGCGGTTTTGCATGGCCGCCTCTCGCGCTCGTCCTGGCTTGGCCAGAACACGAAGATGCGCAGTCGCGCCAAGTCGGCATCAATTTAGTAGTATTTGACGAAACTAAGTAATGGCACCCCCGTCAATCTTCTATTAACTATAACGCCATAGAAGAATGGTCTATATTGGCCTGGCTGACTGCATTTCTTGCAATCAAGCCGATAGGTGCCGAGGGACCATGCGACGCAAGCCGCTCTGGCGGATTGTAACTTTCGTGATCAGTGGCACGGTGCTGTGCCTGCTCGGCGTTGGCCTGGTGGCCGAGGCGCGCAGCTGGTGGCTGCAGTCCGAGCTGCTGAGCAGCTATGCGCGCGATATGACGTTCCAGATGGCGGCCGGGTCAGCCCCGGCGCCGCGCTATCCGGTCACCGGCCCGCACAACCTGCGGCTCGGCTATGTCCAGCTGCCGCAGATGCTGGCTCGGCTGGAGGAGCGTGGCTTCGCGGTCGAGAGCCAGGCGCGCATATCGCCGACCTTGCGCCAATTCGTCGATCTCGGCGGCTTTCCAGTGTTCCGCGAGAAGACGCAAGCCGGCCTGACGTTGCTCGACCACCACGGCACGGTTGCGTTCAGCGCCCGATTCCCGGCGCGCACCTATCCGAGCTTCGAGGCGATCCCGCCGATCGTGGTCGCGACCTTGCTGTTCATCGAGAATCGGGAGCTGCTTGATGCCGGGGCGCCGCGGCGCAATCCGGCGGTCGAATGGGATCGGCTGGCCCTCTTGCTGCCGGGGCTGGCGACCCGCCTGTTCGATTCCGACATCAAGCTGGCCGGTGGCAGCACATTGGCAACCCAGATCGAGAAGTTCCGCCATTCGCCGGATGGCCAGACCCAGGGACCGGTCGACAAGCTGCGCCAGATGATCTCGGCGAGCGTGCGGGCCTATGCCGATGGTCCCGACACCAGCCGGCAGCGCCGGCAGATCGTCGCCGACTATCTGAACGCGACGCCACTCAGCGCGCAGCCGGGCTTCGGTGAGATCAACGGCCTGGGCGACGGCCTGTTCGCTTGGTTTGGCACCGAGTTCGATGAGGCCAACCACCATCTGTTCGAGAGTGCTGACGGCAGCACCGATCTCGCGTCGCGCGCGCGAATCTACAAGCAGGTGCTGGCGCTGCTGCTGGCGCAGCGCCGGCCGTCCTACTACCTGATGGGCGGCCGCGCCGAGCTGCTGGCGCTGACCGACCGGCATCTGCGCCGGCTGCGGGACGAGGGGATCATCGAGCCTGCCTTGGCTGAGGCAGCGCTGCAGGTCGATGCCGGCTTCCGGGCAGAGCCGACCCCACCGACCAAGGCGGTGCAGCTCGAGCGCAATGCCTCCCAGTCGCTGCGCAGCCAGCTGCTGGGCATGCTCGGTCTGCCGGGCATCTACCAGCTGGATCGGCTTGATCTCACGGCTGAGACGACCCTCGATCTGGCGGTCCAATCCTCGGTGACGGACCTGCTGCACCGGTTGAACGATCCGGAGGTCGCCGATCGGCTGGGCCTGTTCGGCCAGCGGCTGCTCGATCCCAAACATGGCAATGGTGATCTGATCTACAGCCTGACGGTCTATGAGCGCGGCCCGGATGCGCATTATCTGCGGGTTCAGACCGACAATCTCGATCAGCCGTTCGATGTCGGCCAAGGTGCCAAGCTTGACCTTGGCTCGACCGCGAAGCTGCGCACGCTGATCACCTATCTCGAAATCATCGAGCGGTTGCGCGCGACGCTGCATGGGCGACCGGCAGCCGAGCTGCGCGAGCGTGCGCGGCTCGCCGATCCCTTGACCGCCTGGGTCGCCGGCCAGCTGCTGGCCCAGCCGGAGATCGGCCTCCTAGCGCTGCTCGAGGGGGCCATGGCGCGGCGCTACTCGGCCAGTCCCTGGGAGGCCTTCTTCACCGGCGGCGGCGTCCATCGCTTCGCGAACTTCAATGCCGACGACAATGGCCGCATGGTCACGGTCGCCCAGGCGCTGCGTGATTCGATCAATCTGCCGTTCATCCGGATCATGCGCGACATCGTGCGCTTCCATCTTGCCGAGGCCGGGATGGGGCTGCTCGAAGATGGCGATCATCCCGACCGACAAGGCTATCTGACGCGTTTCGCCGACCGCGAGGGGCAGGCCTATCTGCGCCGCTTCCTGGATGAGCTGCAAAGTCTCGACGGCGACCAGGTGCTGGCTCGCCTGGCCAGCCAAGCACGGCCTCGGGCCGAGCGTCTGGCAGTGATTTTCCGTTCGTTGCGGCCGACCGCCGATGCCGCGGCATTGGCCGCCTTCCTGGCGCAGCAGCTGCCGGACGAACCGATCGACGATGGCAAGCTTGCCCGCCTCTATCAGGATTATGCGATTGAGCGCTTCTCGCTCAATGATCGCGCCTATCTTGCCGGGCTGCATCCCCTGAAGCTGTGGCTGGGCGCCTATCTGCAGCAGCACCCCCAGGCGCCCCGCGCCGAGGTGGTCGCGGCCAGCGCCACGATCCGGCTCGACAGCTATCGCTGGCTGTTCAAGACGCGGAACAAGGCGACCCAGGATCGACGCATCCGGATGCTGCTCGAGGAGGAGGCATTTCGCCGGATCCACGAATCCTGGCGGCGCCTGGGCTACCCCTTCGAGTCGCTCGTGCCATCCTATGCCACGGCGATCGGCAGTTCCGCTGACCGCCCGGACTCCCTGGCGGAGCTGGTTGGCATCTTGCTGAATGACGGCGTTTGGCAGCCATCTTTGCGCCTGCAGCGTCTGCATTTTGCCGGCGGCACACCCTACGAGACGGTAATGGAGCGGCAGCCCAGCCCGCCCCGCCGCCTTTTGGCGCCCGAGATCGCGCAGTTGGTTCGAGCAGCAATGGTCGACGTCGTCGAGACCGGGACGGCTCGGCGCTTGAGCGGCGCCTTTCGTGATCCGGACGGCCAGCCAGTGCCGATCGGTGCCAAGACCGGCACCGGCGACCATCGCCGCAAGTTCTTCAATCGTGCCGGCCGGCTGACCGGCAGTGAGGCTGTGCGGCGGACCGCTACCGTGGTGTTCTTCATCGGCGACCGGTTGTTCGGCAATCTGTCAATCTACGTCTCGGGGCCCAAGGCTGACGACTTCACCTTCACCAGTTCCCTGCCAGCGCAACTGCTCAAGTCAATCGCGCCAGCGCTCCAGCCATTGCTGGACGGTCGTGAGCCACGGACCGTTGAAGCAAAATCGGTTAAGGGCGCATGACCGAGCGAAGCCGACACCCGCGGGCTGAGACAGATGCTGCCGTCAAGTCGGACGATCAGCATCGCTGTTCGGCAAGCCAAAGGGCTCAAGCTTTGCGCTGCCGAGCGCTTAGACCGGCTTGCGGTCGGAATGCCGGGGCCGAGGTAGCTCAGACCCGCTGGCTTTGGGGCATGTCGTGCGGCGCCACCGGCAAGGGTGGTGCCTACAGCCCAAGCACTGCCCAGATCGGTGCGAGCCGTTCGAATTAGTCACGGAGCTGGAGAGTAGGGCGCCTGGCTGGCTGCGGGGCCGTGGCAGCGAAGGATCTGACAACCATGTAGACCGCCCACCACGGGGTCAAGGTCGTGCTTCGCCGCTCGATCCATGCGGTGGCGCGCCTGGGTGGAGCCAGATGGACTTTTGGGCGTAGGACCAGATCCTGGCACCGCCGCAGGCAAGGCATCAGCTATATGCCGAATCGGCGATCCGCGCCCTGGCCTGCCTCCTGGGCGCCGCGCTGTTCTTGGCCAAAGGCTGAGGTCAGCTGGCGGGGCTGCAGATTGCGACGCCACCGCGTCCGCTTGGCTTGCTGCTGCCCTCGGCCAATTGCGTGGGGTCGCCCGATCCCGCGCGCCTGATCGCTACCGAGGGCTCGATGTCACTGGGCGCTGCCCGCTGCACATGACCGTGGTATCCGGCAGCGCAAGCACGCTCAGCCACTTCGCGCCATCGATGATGCTGGCGGCGACGGGCTTGATCGTCTGGGCCGGGGGGCCTCCGATCTCGCCGCGCAGCAGAGCGGCTTGATCTGCCTGAGACGTCTCAGCCCCGGCATGTGATCCTGCCAAGCCAGTGAACCCACCGGGATCAGGCGGATTTGCGGATGATCAGCTCTGGCTCGATCAGCCTGGTCGCTGTTCTGGCGCGAGCGTCGGGATCGGCGATCTTGGCCAGGATCCGTTCCACGCTGAGACGGCTGACCTCGTCAGCGGCGTAGTTGATGGTGGTGAGCGGGATCTCGCAGAACGCCGCGACATCGGTGTTGTCGAAGCCGACGATCGCCACCTGGTCGGGCACGGCGACGCCATGATCGCGGCACCAGCTCAAGGCGCCCAGCGCCAAGGAGTCGGTCGAAGCAAAGACGGCCAAGGGCGGCGGCTGGCGACGCACGGCCTCGCCCATGGCGGCAAAGCCGTTGGCCGGGCCATGGCCGCACGGATCAATCGCGATCAGCGCCTCACTGGCCAGGCCGGCTTCCTGCATGGCGCGTCTGGCGCCTTCGACCTTCTCACGGTTGTGCAGGACCCGGCCACCGTCGAGCATGGCGATGCGCCGATGGCCCTTGGCGATCAGATAGCGCGCCGCCTTGTAGCCGCCGGCACGGTCATCGACCGCCACCACCTCCAAGCCTTCCTCCGGCAGCTGCGCCAGCATCAGCAACGGATAGCCGGCAGCGCCAATCGCCCGGACATGATCGAGGTCGCGATGGTCGGCAGGATAGATCAGAATGCCATCGACCTGGCACGACTGAAACAGCGCGAGCGCCTTCTTCTCGTTGGCGACTTTGCTGTCGCTGGCGGCGAACATCATGCCGTAGCCGGCCGCCGACAGCTCACGCTCGATCGCGCGCGCGGCCAGGGTCAAGGTCGGGTTCATGATATCGGTCATGATCAGACCGATGGTCCGGGTTGCTCGGTTCGCCAGGGAGCGGGCGATGTGATTCGGCAGATAGTCGAGCCGCTGCGCGGCCCGCGGGATCAGCGTCCTGGTCGCCTCTGGAATGCGCGGGCTGCCCCGCAACGCCAAGGACACGGTGTTGATGGAAAAGCCGGTCGCCTGGGCGACGTCCGCGAGGCGCGCGCGCTTGCGCCCATCACCAGTCGGCAACCCGATCACCTCCGTGAAATTGAGCGCTCTTGTCGGTGTATTCGAACAGCTCGATCCTCACCCCGTTCGGATCGCGCACCCAAGCCTGGTAGGTGTCGTCGCAGGCATATTTCTTGTTGGTGATCTCGACATGCTTGCTGCGGATGTGGGCGATCGCCGCATCGATGCTTTCGACCTCCAGGCAGAAATGGTTGATCTGATTGCGGTCGCTGTATTCGGCTGCCGCCTTCTCGAACACTTCGACATGGCTGCGGCCACCGGCATTCAAGTAGAAGCCGAAGATTTTGCCGTCCCGCAGGAAATTGCACTGGATGGCGCGGCCCAGCACCTCCGCGTAGAAGGCTCTCGTCGCGGCGAGGTCATGGGCGAAGATGCAGACATGGGCCACCTGCTTCACCTTGATCATGATGCGATCCTCTCCTGCTGCCGCCCCTGACGATCGGCCACTCGATCCAGCCATGCCGGGCGATCCAGCCGACATTCAGCGCCCGGCCAGCGCGCAGCAGCCATAAACGCATCGACGATCGCTGGAGCTTGAACATATATTAGCGCTAATACATCGCACAACCAAAAAAGCGCTAATCGGCCACCGACCGTCGCCTGAATGCGTCGCCGCGGGAGAGAACCATGGCTGTCCGCTGGCGTCTGATCGCTCCTCGCCTCGCTCTCCTGCCGGCTCTGGCCATCACGCTGGTCGCCTTCGCCGGGGCGATCGGCTGGACCATGCTCATCTTAATGACGCGCTCCCGGCGCTTTCCTGAGTACGCCATCGATGTCGAGACCTGGTCCCGCCAATATGGGCGGCTGTTCAGGGACGGCGCCTGGGCAACCTCATTGCAGAATGTCATGGTCCTGGCGCTCGGCAGCGCTTTGGCGATCGCCCTGGGCTTCGTCCTGGCCGCGATGATCGAGCGCGAGCAGCGTGGCGAAGGCTGGTTCCGCACCGTCTTCCTTTATCCATTGGCGGTCTCGTTCATCGTGACCGGCATCGTCTGGCGCTGGATGTTCAACCCGGACCTGGGCATCGAGAACTTCCTGCACCAGCTCGGCTGGGCCAGCGCCAACTTCAATTGGCTGGCTGACCCGCGCACCGCCATGTACGGCATCATCCTCGCCTCGATCTGGCACGGCCTGGGCTTCTACATGGCGCTGATGCTGGCGGGGCTCAAATCGATCAACAGCGAGATCTGGAGCGCCGCCCGGCTGGATGGCGTCAGCTTCTGGCGCCTCTACATCGAGATCATCATCCCGATGCTGAAGTTCACCTTCCTGACCTGCGCCATTCTGCTCTCGCTGGGCGTGGTCAAGACCTACGACATCGTGCTCGCCATGACCAATGGCGGGCCCGGCACCTCGACCTGGACGCCCGCCTACTTCGTGATGAACGCCTACGCGACGCGCGGCAATATCGGCTATGCCTTGGCGGCTGCGGTCATCATGCTCCTGATCACCGTGGTGATCTTCCTGCCGATGGCGCTGCTGACCGCCTGGCAGGCCCGGCGCCGCAGGGCGTAGCCGCGAGGCGCGCTGAACTCGCGCGAGAGGTCGCCGAGGCCCTCATCCCGGTCCGGCCGGCGCGCCGCAAGCGCCTGCGCATCCGTGGCTCGTCGGTCGCAATCCTCACCTTCCTGACGATGTGCGCAGCCTTCGTATCGATCCCGCTCTACGTGGTCGTGGTCACCTCGTTCAAGACCATGGACCAGCTGGCGCAGGGCGAGATCTTCGCCCTGCCCTCGACCTTGACCTTCGAGCCCTGGCGCGCGGCCTGGTCGGAGGTGTGCTCCGGCATGACCTGCGCGGGCGTGAGCTGGCCTGCCCCCTTCGAACCGGTCCAGCTGCTATAGGAGCGGCTGGCGACATTGACCCGCTCCCCATAGTTGGACCACCTGGCTGGCCGTCATCCAGCGTTTTGCCGGTCAGCGTGGGACCGTACCACTGATCGGTTCACGAGCGATATCGGCGGCTGGTCGCCGATATCGCTGTGGGGTCGAACCTCATTGTAGTCTCTACGCCAAGCCTCGCATTTTCGCACCGCATCGTCGAGGCTCATGAACCAGTGCGCGTTCAGGCACTCCACCCTGAGCTTGCCGTTGAAGGACTCGATGAGGGCATTGTCCGTCGGCTTGCCGGGCCTCGAGAAGTCGAGCACCACGCCCTTCATGTAGGCCCAAAGATCGAGCTCGCGCGAAATGAACTCGCTGCCCTGGTCCACCCGGATCGATGCCGGATAGCCGATCTCGCCGTACACCCGCTCCAGCACCTCGACCACGTCCGGCGCCCGGAAGCTGAGCTTGGGCACGACC
>CADEGR010000016.1:0-5214 GCA_902826935.1 uncultured Alphaproteobacteria bacterium
CAGCTTGGCGGCCGGTGCCGCTGCCTGACCGGCCACCGGATCCGCCTCGACCAGCAGGCGTACGGCGGCTTGCACTTGCGGCTCGAGCCCGGCGGCGCCCGCCGCCACATGGCCGATGATGTCGGCGCGCATGCCAGGATCCCAGAACATGCGCAGATGATCGGCGATGCTGGCTGGGGCGCTGGCTCCTTCATGGGCGAAAAAACGGCCGATCTGATTGGCCATGTGGATCAGCTTGTCAGGCGACATGGTGCGCGGCCCTGGTCTGCAGCCGTTCAGGATGGGTGAAAACTTCGAAGCCGTCGCTGCGGGCGACCGCGATCAAGGTCATGCCGGCAGCCTCGGCGGCGCGCACGGCGAGCGCGGTCGGGGCCGAGATCGCGATCAGCACCGGGGCACCCATGGCGGCGGCCTTCTGGACCAGCTCGATAGAGACCCGGCTGGTCATCACGACTGCCCCGCCGGCGGCGCTGCGGCCGGTCCGGGCGAGGGCGCCGGCCAGCTTGTCCAGGGCATTGTGCCGGCCGACATCCTCGCGCAGCTCGACCAGGCCGCGCTCGGGCGTCCAGAAGCCGGCGGCATGGACCGCGCCGGTCTGGCGATGCAGCTCCTGGGCGCGCGGCAAGGCCGCCACGGCCGCCCCGATCGCGGCTTCGCTGAGGCGCAGATCGCTGGTCACCGCCGGCGGCGGGCGCATCGCCTCGGCCAGGCTCTCCAGGCCGCACAAGCCGCAGCCCACCGGCCCCGCCATCTGCCGGCGCCGCTGCAAGAACGCGTCGCCGCAGCTCTCAGCCAGCCACATGCGCAGCTCGATGCCATGCTCGGTCGGCTGGATGGCAAGCTCCAGCAGGTCGGCTGCGCGGGCGATGATGCCCTCGTTCAGGCTGAAGCCGAGGGCAAAGTCCTCGAGGTCCGCAGGCGTCGCCATCATGACCGCATGGCTGACCCGATCGTAGCTGAGGCAGACCGCGGTCTCCTCGGGCAGGCTGCGCGCCCGCTCGACCACCTCGCCCAGGCGCCAGCCGGTCGGGCGGACCCTCACGATCGGCGCGGGCAGGGCGGCGCTCATTCGGCCGCCTCGATCGGCAGATCGATCCGGCGCGCCCGCTCCGCCAGCTCGCGGTAGCTCTCCTGCCATTCGCTCGGGCCGTTCGAAGGCGCCACCTGGACCGCGGTCACCTTGTATTCCGGGCAGTTGGTCGCCCAGTCGGAATAGTCGGTGGTGACCACGTTGGCCTGGGTCGTGGGGTGGTGGAAGGTGGTGTAGACCACGCCCGGCGCCACCCGATCGGTCAAGACCGCGCGTAGCGAAGTGGTCCCCGTCCGGCTCTGCAGCCGGACCCAGTCGCCGTCCCGGATGCCGCGCTGCTCGGCGTCGTGCGGGTGGATCTCGAGGCGGTCCTCGCTGTGCCAGACCGAGTTCTCGGTCCGCCGGGTCTGGGCGCCGACATTGTACTGGCTGAGGATCCGCCCCGTGGTCAGCAGCAAGGGGAAGCGCGGGCCGGTGCGCTCGTCGGTCGGCACGTAGTCGGTGATCACGAACTTGCCGCGGCCGCGCACGAAGCCGTCGATATGCATGACCGGCGTGCCTTCGGGCGCCGCCTCGTTGCACGGCCATTGCAGCGAGCCCAGCTCGTCCAGCCTGGCATAGGACACGCCGGTGAAGCTGGGCGTCACCGCCGCGATCTCGGCCATGATCTCGGCCGGGTGATCGTAGCGCATCATCGACACGCCCATGGCCTCCGCGATCTTGAGCGTGATCTCCCAATCGGCGAGCCCCGCCTTCGGCGCCATCACCTTGCGCACCCGGTTGATCCGGCGCTCGGCATTGGTGAAGGTCCCGTCCTTCTCCAGGAAGGTCGAGCCCGGCAGGAAGACGTGGGCGAAGTTCGCGGTCTCGTTCAGGAACAGGTCCTGCACGACCACGCATTCCATCGCCGCCAGGCCGGCGGCCACATGGTGGGTGTCCGGATCGGACTGGGCGATGTCCTCGCCCTGGACATAGAGGCCTCTGAAGCGGCCCTCGACCGCGGCGTCCAGCATGTTCGGGATGCGCAAGCCTGGCTCGCCGTCGAGCGCGACGCCCCACAGCGCCTCGAAGGCGTGCCGGGTGGCGTCGTCCGAAACGTGGCGGTAGCCCGAGAACTCGTGCGGGAAGGAGCCCATGTCGCAGGCACCCTGCACATTGTTCTGGCCGCGCAGCGGGTTCACGCCGACGCCCGGCCGGCCGATATTGCCGGTCGCCATGGCGAGATTGGCGATCGCCATGACCGTGGTCGTGCCCTGGCTGTGCTCGGTCACGCCCAGGCCGTAATAGATCGCGGCGTTGCCGCCGGTGGCGTAGAGCCGGGCCGCCCCGCGGATCAGCTCGGCCGGCACGCCCGAGAGCGCCGCCACCTGCTCCGGGCTGTGCCGCTCGTCCGCGACGAACTCCGCCCAGGCCGCGAACGCGTCCAGCTCGCAGCGCTCGCGCACGAACGCCTCGTCGATCAAGCCCTCGGTCACGATCACATGGGCCAGCGCCGTCAGCACCGCGACGTTGGTGCCGGGCCGCAGCGGCAGATGGTAGGCCGCCTCGACATGGGGCTGGCGGACCAGGTCGATCCGGCGCGGATCGATCACGATCAGCTTCGCCCCCTCGCGCAGCCGCTGCTTCATGCGCGAGGCGAACACCGGATGGCCGTCGGTCGGGTTGGCGCCGATCACCATGACCACGTCGGTCTGGGCGATCGAATCGAAGTCCTGGGTCCCGGCCGAGGTGCCGAACGTGGTCTTCAGGCCGTAGCCGGTCGGCGAGTGGCAGACCCGGGCGCAGGTGTCGACATTGTTGTTGCCGAAGCCCGCCCGCACCAGCTTCTGGACCAGATAGGTCTCCTCGTTGGTGCAGCGGGACGAGGTGATCCCGCCGATCGCCCCCTTGCCGTGCGCCGCCTGGATCCGGTGGAATTCCGAGGCGACCCGGCCGATCGCCTCGTCCCAGCTGACCTCGCGCCAGGGATCGCTGATCCGCTCGCGGATCATCGGCTTCAGGATCCGGTCCTTGTGGGTGGCATAGCCCCAGGCGAAGCGGCCCTTCACGCAGGAATGGCCGTGATTGGCCTTGCCGTCCTTGTAGGGCACCATGCGCACCAGCTGATCGCCGCGCATTTCTGCCTTGAAGCTGCAGCCGACCCCGCAATAGGCGCAGGTGGTGATCACCGAATGCTCCGGCTGGCCGATCTCGACCACCGCCTTCTCGATCAGGGTCGCGGTCGGGCAGGCCTGGACGCAAGCACCGCAGGACACGCATTCCGAGCCCAGGAACGTCTCGGCCATGCCCGGCGAGACCTTGCTGTCGAAGCCACGGCCTTGAATGGTCAAGGCGAAGGTGCCTTGGATCTCCTCGCAGGCGCGCACGCAGCGCGAGCACACGATGCATTTTGACGGATCGAAGTCGAAATAGGGGTTCGACTGGTCCTTCTCGGCGCCCAGATGGCTCGCACCGTCGAAGCCGTAGCGGACCTCGCGCAGGCCGACCTCGCCCGCCATGTCCTGCAGCTCGCAGTCGCCATTGGCGGCACAGGTCAGGCAATCGAGCGGATGATCAGAGATGTAGAGCTCCATCACGCCGCGTCGCAGCTGCTGCAGCCTGGGCGTCTGGGTGCGCACCGCCATGCCCTCGGCGACCGGCGTGGTGCAGGACGCCGGCGTGCCGGCGCGGCCGTCGATCTCGACCAGGCACAGGCGGCAGGAGCCGAACGCCGCGACGCTGTCGGTGGCGCAGAGCTTCGGCACCTTGACGCCGGCTGCCATCGCCGCGCGCATGATCGAGGTGCCGGCCGGCACGCTGACCGGAAAGCCGTCGATCGTGACGGCGACCGTCTCGCTCGCCTGGCTGGCCGGCGTGCCGTGGTCGATTTCCTTGATCAGCGCCATGCTGCGCTCCTCACTCGGCGGCGGCCAGCCCGGACGACTGGCCGAAATCTTCGGGGAAGTGGCGAACGGCGCTCATGACCGGATAGGGCGTGAAGCCGCCCAGGGCGCAGAGCGAGCCGAATTTCAGCGTGCTGCACAGATCCTCGAGCAGCGCCAGATTGGCCGCAGGCCGCTCGCCCTGGATGATCCGGTCGATCACCTCGGTGCCGCGCACCGAGCCGACCCGGCAGGGCGTGCACTTGCCGCAAGATTCGAGCGCGCAGAATTCCATCGCGAAGCGCGCCTGCCTGGCCATGTCGACGCGGTCGTCGAACACCACCACGCCGCCATGGCCGATCAGCCCGTCCTTGGCGGCGAAGGCCTCATAGTCGAACGGCGTGTCGAACAAAGCGCGCGGGAAATAGGCGCCGAGCGGCCCGCCGACCTGGACCGCGCGCACCGGCCGGCCGGACGCCGTACCGCCGCCGATCTCGTCGACCAGCTCGCCCAAGCTCAGCCCGAAGGCCGCCTCGAACAGTCCGCCATGGCGGATATTGCCGGCCAGCTGGATCGGCATGGTGCCACGCGAGCGGCCAAGCCCGAACGCCTGGTACGCCGCCGCGCCCTCGGCCAGGATCACCGGCACCGAGGCGAGCGAGACGACGTTGTTGACCACGGTCGGGCAGCCGAACAGGCCGTGATGCGCCGGCAAGGGCGGCTTCGCCCGCACCGTGCCGCGCCGGCCCTCCAGGCTCTCCAGGAGCGACGTCTCCTCGCCGCAAACATAGGCACCGGCCCCGACCCGGATCTCGATATCGAACGCGAACATCGAGTCCGTGACCTTGGCGCCTAGCAGCCCCGCTGCCCGCGCGATCCGCACGGCAGCGCCCATCGTGGCGACGGCATGGGGGTACTCGGAGCGGATATAGACCAGACCCTTGGTCGCCCCGGTCGCGATGCCGGCGATCGTCATGCCCTCGATCAGGACGAACGGATCGCCCTCCATCAGCATCCGATCGGCAAAGGTGCCGCTGTCGCCCTCATCAGCATTGCAGACGATGAACTTGCGCACCCCCGGCGCCGCTGCGACCGTGCGCCACTTGATGCCGGTCGGAAAGCCAGCGCCGCCGCGGCCGCGCAGGCCGGATGCCACCACCTCCTCGACCACCGCGGCCGGCCCCAGCGCCAGCGCCCGGCTCAGCCCTTGATAGCCGCCATGGGCCTGGTAGTCGGCCAGCGAGAGCGGGTCGATCAGGCCGCAGCGGGCGAAGGTCAGCCGGGTCTGCCGGGCCAGGAACGGCAGCTGCTCCGGCGCGCCCA
>CADEGR010000016.1:5314-54912 GCA_902826935.1 uncultured Alphaproteobacteria bacterium
GCGCAGCGTCATCGCCCGGCCTCCGCCAGCAGCTGGTCGAGCCGGGCCGCGTCCAGCCGGCCGATCGGCTCGCCATCCTTGAGGGCGGCTGGGGCGCAAGCGCACAAGCCCAGGCAGAAGACCGGCTCCAGCGTGAGCGCGCCATCGGCGGTCGTCTCGCCCCAACCAAGCTGCAAGCGCGCCTTGGCGTGCTCGGCCAGGGCATCGGCGCCCATCGCCTGGCAGGCCTCGGCCCGGCACAGCTTCAGGACATGGCGTCCCGCCGGCGCATGGCGGAAGTCGTGGTAGAAGCTCCGGATCCCGTGGACCTCGGCGCGGCTGAGATTGAGCGCGTCCGCGATCATCGGCAGGCAGTCATCCGGCACGAAGCCGAACGCGTCCTGCAGCGCCTGCAGCATCGGCAGCGCCGCTCCCTCGACCGGCTGCCAGGTCGCGATGATCGCGGCGGCCTGATCTCGGTCCCATGCGTCCTGGTGCTGCATCGGCGATCCGCTTCGCGCCCCCGGTGGTTTGCTGTTTAAGCGTCAGCTTGGCCCGCGCCGCGGCCATCGATCAAGAAAGGTGTCCCGTCGCCCGATAGAGATCTTCTATCAAACCGCCGGTGCGCTCACCGCGGCCACCGGCGCTTCGCCCGCCGCCAGCTGCGCCGCCAGACGGTTCGCCTCGGTGATCAGGGCACCCAGGATCGGGGTCATCGGCTCGCGCTCCGGCACGACCAGCCCGATCATCGGATGGGCGGTGCCGTCGCTGATCGGGATCGCCCGGACCGGCTCGGCGATGCCCAGCGTCTCGGCCAGGCGGGCCGGCATCACGCTCGACCAGCGGCCGGTCCGGACATGGGAGAACAGCACCAGCATCGAGTCCGACACCAAAGTCGGCGCGGGCTCGCAGCCGGCCGCGCGCAGGCAGCGATCGATGATCCGCCGGTTCTGCATGGTCGGCGTCAGCAGGCAGAGCGGGATCGCGCCAACCTCCTGCCAGGTCACGCTGGCCCGATCGCCAAGCGGGCTGTCGGCGGCGGTCAGCAGGCAGTAGTCCTCGCGATAGAGTGGCACCGAGCGGACCCGCCCCAGCGGCTCGTTGTCGAGATAGGTGAGCCCGGCATCGACCTCGAGGTTCTCCAGCAGCCCCAGGATCTCGATCGAGGTGCGTGAGAGGATCGTGAACGACACGTCCGGGTGGCGCGCGCGATAGGGCGTGGTCAGGCTGGCGACCATGCCGAGCGCGGTCGGCACCGCGGCCAGGCGCAGATGGCCGGCCAGGCCGTGCTTCAGGGCGCGGATCTCGGCGCGCATGGCGCGGCTGTCGCCGACGATCCGCCTCGCCCAGTCCAGGACCCGCTGGCCTTCCGGCGTGAAGCCCAAAAAGCGCGAGCCACGGCGCACCAGGAGCACGCCGAGCAGGCCCTCCAGCTGCTTGATGCCGGCCGAGAAGGTCGGCTGGGTCACGCCGCATTCTGCCGCCGCCCGGCCAAAGTGGCGTTCATTGGCCAGCGCCAGCAGGAACTCCAGCTTCTCGATCATCCGCCCATCCGCGCTCCGGCAGTTCTGCAAACTTAGGCAGAATCATGCTCCTGCTCCAAGCGCTTGGCCGACCGCCAAAGCCTAGATTTTATGATTTGCTCCAGCTGGCTACCCCAAGTTGTTGCATCGCCGTTCCGGCCAATTCCTCCGCCGGCTCAGGGACCTAATCCCAGCCTCCGGCGTTGATCCTCCAGCTTCCTGATCCCGCCGATCCTGCCGGAGCGCCCAAGAGCCGCTCTGGTCGAGCCTGGATCACCGCTGCCGTGCCGTCCGATGCGCGGCCGCCCGGCCTGACATCGGCGCACAACCACCCAGTGGAGGCCCTCCATGGCCAAGCGCTACCTCATCATCGGCGGAGCAGGCTTCATCGGCTCGCACCTGGCCGATGTCCTGCTGGCCGAGGGCGATGAGGTGCGCATCTTCGACTCGCTCGAACCGCAGGTGCACGGGCCGCAGCCGCTCTGGCCGTCCTACCTGGCCGACGACGTCGATCTGATCCGCGGCGACATCGGCGATCGCTCGGCCCTGGAAGCGGCACTGGGCGGCATCGATGGCGTGTTCCACCTCGCCGCCGCGGTTGGCGTCGGCCAGAGCATGTACGAAATCCAGCGCTACACCGCGATCAACGAGCTGGGCACCGCCGCCCTGCTCGAGATCCTGGCGCAGCGGCCGGTCGAGCGCCTGGTGATCGCTTCCTCGATGAGCGTCTATGGCGAGGGCCTCTATCGCACGCCGGCCGGCGCCGAGCTCAGCCCGCCAATGCGCAGCCCGGCCGACTACGCCGCCCGGCGCTGGGACCCCGTGACCGCCGATGGCCAGCCGCTGGCACCCTTGCCGACCCCCGAGGACACCCCGCTCGATCCAGGGTCGGTCTATGCGCTCGGCAAATATGCCCAGGAGCGCATGGGCTTGGTGGTCGGCCAGGCCTATGGCTTTGAGGTCGCCGCCTTGCGCCTGTTCAACGTGTTCGGCCCGCGCCAGGCGCTCTCCAACCCCTACACCGGCGTGCTCGCGATCTTCGCCGCCCGGCTCCAGAACGGCCGGGCGCCGATGGTGTTCGAGGACGGCGCCCAGCGGCGCGACTTCGTCCATGTGCAGGACGTCGCCCGCGCCTTCCACCTCGCCATGACCACCCCCGCCGCCGCCGGCAGCGTGTTCAATGTCGGCAGCGGCGAAAGCTACAGCGTCGCCGAGGTGGCGGAGCTGCTGGCGGCCGCCTATGGCCGGCCGGACCTGGCGCCGGAGCTGACCGGCAAGGCCCGGCTCGGCGACATCCGCCACTGCTTCGCCGACATTGGCCTGGCGCGCACGGTCCTGGGCTACCAGCCGGCGCACAGCCTGCGCACCAGCCTGGACGACCTCCTCGCCTGGGTCGCGCAGCAGCAGGCCGAGGACCATGTCGCCGAGGCGACGCAGGAGCTGAGCCGCCGGGGGCTGGTGGCATGAGCCTGCCGAGCATCCACCCCGAGCTCGGGGTCCTGGAATGGTTTCGGCCGGGCGAGCACGACCGGGTCGAGGCCGCGATCCTGGCGCTGGGCCGGATCGGCGTGCGCCATCTGCGCACCGGCATCTCCTGGGCCGATTGCCACCGGCCCGAAGTGGCCGCCTGGTATGACTGGCTGCTGCCGCGCCTGGCCCAGCATTTCGAGCTGCTGCCTTGCGTGCTCTACGTGCCGCCCTCGCTCTCGCTCAGCGCCACCACCGCCGGCCCGCCGCGCGACGCCAAGGCCTTCGCCGATTTCCTCGACGTGTTCGTGACCCGCTACGGCGCCCATTTCGACACGATCGAGCTGTGGAACGAGCCCAACAACCTGAACGACTGGGATTGGCGCCTCGATCCGGGCTGGGCGATCTTCGCCGACATGATCGTCAAGGCCGCCTACTGGATGAAGCAGCGCGGCAAGCGGACGGTCCTGGGCGGCAGCTGCCCGACCGACCTCAACTGGCTGACCCAGATCGCCGAGCGCGGCGCGCTCAACGACATCGACGCGATCGGCCTGCACGGCTTTCCCGGCACCTGGGAGGCGTCCGGCAGCACCTGGTGGCCCTGGGCCGAGCAGGTCGCCGCCACCCGCGCCGTGCTCGACCGCTTCGGCCTGGCCACCGAGATCTGGATCACCGAGGCCGGCTACTCGACCTGGCGCCATGACGAGCTGGAGCAGGTCTCCGCCCTGATGGCCGCCCTCGAGGCGCCCGTGGCGCGGCTCTACTGGTACAGCTACCAGGATCTGCACCCGGCTTTGTCCAGCCAGGAAGGCTGGCATTTCGACGAGCGCCACTACCATTTCGGCATGGTCACGGCCGGCGGCAAGCCGAAGCTGCTCTACCGCATGCTGGCCAAAGGGGGCCTCGCCGCCGCCGCCGACGTGTTCCGGCTGCAGCGCCAGGCGCCTGCCGTGGCCCGCCGCCGCGCCTCGGTCGTGATCACCGGCGGCGCCGGCTTCCTCGGCTGCAACCTGGCCTGCCGCCTGGCCGAGGCTGGCCAGAACGTCCTCGTCCTGGATGCGTTGAGCCGCGATGGCGTCGAGGACAATCTCGCCTTCCTCAAGCGGCGCTACCCCAAGCGGGTCGCGGCCGAGATCGCCGACATCCGCGATCCTTACGTCATCAGCCACGCGCTGCTCGATGCCGCCGCGGTCTTCCATTTCGCTGCCCAGGTGGCGGTCACCACCAGCCTCGCCGACCCGAACGAGGACTTCGAGGTCAATCTGCGCGGCACGCTGAACGTCCTGGAGGCGCTGCGCCAAGCCAAGGCGCCGCCACCCACGCTCTTCGCCAGCACCAACAAGGTCTACGGCGCCCTCGACGGGCTCACGCTCGCCGCCACCGATGACCGTTACCATCCGGCCGACGACGAGCTGGCACGGCACGGCGTCGACGAGCACCAGCCGCTCGACTTCAAGAGCCCCTATGGCTGCTCCAAGGGAGCGGCCGACCAGTATGTCCAGGACTACGCCCACTCCTTCGGCCTGCCGACCGCGGTCCTGCGCATGAGCTGCATCTATGGGCCGCATCAGCGCGGCACCGAGGACCAGGGCTGGGTCGCCCATTTCGGCCTGCGCGCGCTCCAGGGCCAGCCGATCACGATCTACGGCGATGGCCGCCAGGTCCGCGACATCCTGTTCGTCGAGGATGCGCTCGATGCCTACATGGCGCTCTGGCGCCGCCTGCCCGAGCTGCGCGGCCAGGCCTTCAACCTGGGCGGGGGGGCCGCCAACGCGGTCAGCCTGCTCGCCCTGGTCCGCCATATCGAGCGCGTGCTCGGCCAGCCGGTGCAGCTCGACTTCGCCGACTGGCGGACTGGCGACCAACGCTACTTCGTCACCGACACCCGCGCCTTGACCAGCGCCACTGGCTGGCAGCCCGCCGTCGCCTGGCAGGACGGCGTTCAGCGCCTGCTCCACTGGCTCAGGCACCACGGCCATGGCGGCGCGCTGGCCCCTGAGTTGCTGGCCACGGCCTGAACGGAGCTTGCATGAAAGTTGCCCTGATCAATCCGCCCTGGAGCTTCGCCGGCAGCATCTATTTCGGCTGCCGCGAGCCGCATCTGCCGCTCGAGCTCGGCTATGCCCAGGCCTTGCTGACGGCGCACGGCCACGAGGTTCTGCTCCTGGACGGCCATCTCTGCGGCCAGACCGTCGATCAGCTGGCGAGCGACGTCGCGGCCTTCGGCCCGGACATCGCGGTGATCACCACGGCGCCGACCTATCTGTTCTGGCGCTGCGCCCAGCCCGAGCTGACCCTGCCAGCGGCCCTCGCCACGGCGCTCCGCGCCGCCGTGCCCCAGCTGGTCGCGATCGGGCCCCATGGCTCGACCACGCCGCGCGCCGTCCTGCAGAAGCTGCCGGTCGATCTGGTCCTGATGGGCGAGGCCGAGGAGCTGATCCTGGCATTGGCCGAAGCGGGCGGCTGCCCGCCCGAGCGCAGCGTCGCGTTTCGCGCCGACGACGAGATCGTGGGCAAGGGCGGCCCCCATGCCGGCCGCTTCACCGATCTTGCCCCGCTCGCCTGGCCCGATGGCTGGATCCAGCGCCATCGCCACCACCATCACCGCTTCGAGCGGGCGCCCGACGGGCCCGGCGCCGAGGTCGAGGCATCGCGCGGCTGTCCCTATCACTGCAGCTTCTGCGCCAAGCTCGACTTTCGCGACCGCTACCGCCGGCGCGAGCTTGACCTGCTCCTGCCCGAGATCGACCGGCTGATCGGCCAGGGTGCTCGCTATCTCTACTTCATCGACGAGATCTTCCTGCCGCAGCGGCCCTTGCTCGAAGCCCTGGCCCCCCGCCCGATTGAATTCGGCATTCAAACGCGGATCGACCTGTGGAAGCCCGAGCTCTTGGAGCTTTTGGGCGCCGCCGGCTGCGTCTCGATCGAGGCCGGCGTCGAGAGCATCACCGAGGCCGGCCGGGCCGCCCTCGACAAGAACTGCCGGATGAGCACCGAGGATCTGGCCGAGCGGCTGATCCAGGCCAAGCGCCAGGTGCCGTTCGTCCAGGCCAATCTGATCCAGAGTGCCGCCGACGAGGCCGATGAGCTGGTCGTCTGGCGCGATCGCCTGCGCGCCGAAGGCGTCTGGGCCAACGATCCGGTGCCGCTGTTCGCCTATCCCGGCTCGCCCGATTACCGCCAGCGCTTCGGCCCGCCCGATGATCGCGCCTGGGAGCGCGCCCAGGCGCACTACCTGGAGGCCTTCGCCGCGTTCAGCGACATCCAGGACGAGCAGCCCTTGCCGCTCGAGGTGCTGGAGGCGGGCTTGGCCGCCAGCGCGGATAGCCGCCGATGAGCCCCAGGCGGATCCTGCTCGCGGCCGATGCCGTGGGTGGCGTCTGGTCCTATGCCGCCGAGCTGGCGGCTGGCCTCGCCCGGCATGGGCTCGAGACGGTCCTGGCGGTGCCAGGCCCGGCACCCAGCAGCGCCCAGCGCGCCGAGATCGCCGGCATCCCCGGCCTGCGCCTCCGCCGCTCCGACCTACCGCTGGAATGGCAGGCCGAGCAGCCGGGCCAGCTCGCCTTGCTGGCCAATTGGATCGACACCGTCGCCCGCGCCGACGCGGTCGATCTGGTCCATCTGAACGGTGCCGCCCTGGCGCCTCTGCTGGCGGCAGCGCCGGTCGTGGTGACCCAGCATTCCTGCCTCGCCACCTGGTGGCGGGCGCTGCGCTCGGAGCCGCTGCCCCCGGCCTGGCGCTGGCAGGTCGAGGCGACCGCGGCTGGTCTGGCCACCGCCGATGCAGTGATCGCCCCCTCGCGCGCTTTCGCCGACGCCTTGCGCGTCGCCTATGCCGGCATCCCGGGGCCGGCGGTGATCCACAATGGCCGGGCGCGCCTGGCGCCGCCGCGCGCGCCGAAGGCGCCGGTCGTCATGACTGCCGGCCGGCTCTGGGACGACGCCAAGAACCTGGCCGTGCTGGAGCGGGCGACCTCGGCGATCGCCTGGCCGGTCCTGGCCGCCGGCCCGACCTTCGGCCCGAACGGCACGGCGGTCGAGCTCAGCGCGGTCCAGCCGCTCGGCACGCTGCCCAGCGGCCAGCTGCAGGAGCGCTTGGCGGAGAGCACGATCTTCGTCTCGCTCGCCCGCTACGAGCCGTTCGGCCTTGCGGTGCTGGAGGCGGCCGCGGCCGGCAATGCCCTGGTCCTGGCCGATATCCCGACCTTCCGCGAGCTTTGGCAGGACGTCGCCTGCTTCGTGCCAGCCGACGATCCGGCTGCGGTCGCGGCCGCCGTCAATCAGCTGATCGCCGAGCCGGCCAGATGCGCCGCTTTGGCCGAGCGGGCCCGCCTGCGCGCCCGCCGCTATCCGGCCCGACGCATGGTCGATGCCACGCTCGCGCTCTATCGCAGCCTTGGCCAGCCCGCGCTGGCGCCCGCCACCATCGCAGGAACCGCCTGATGCGCATCGTCCTGTTCTGCCACTCCCTGCTCGCCTGCTGGAACCACGGCAACGTCCATTTCCTGCGCGGCATCGTGCGCGAGCTGCAGGCGCTCGGCCACGAGGTCCGGACCTTCGAGCCGGAAGACGGCTGGAGCCGGCAGAATCAGGCGAAGGATGCCGGCGAGACCGCGATCGAGGTGGCGGAGGCCGCCTTTCCCGAGCTGGCGGTCCAGACCTACCGGCGCGCCGAGCTCGATCTGGAGCGGGCGCTGGATGGCGCCGATCTGGTCCTGGTCCATGAATGGAACGAGCCCGAGCTGATCGCCGCTTTAGGCGCCCACCGCGCCGCCGGCGGCCGCTATCTGATCTTGTTCCACGACACCCACCACCGCGCCTTGACCCAGGCCGAGGCGCTCGGGCGCTTCGAGCTGGACGGCTATGACGGCGTGCTCGCCTTTGGCGAGACAGTGCGCGAGATCTATCTGCGCCAGGGCTGGAGCCGGAGCGTGTGGACCTGGCATGAGGCCGCCGATCTGCGCCTGTTCCGCCCCCAGCCGGCGGTGCGCAAGGAGCAGGACCTGGTCTGGATTGGCAATTGGGGCGACGACGAGCGCACCAGCGAGCTGCGGACCTTCCTGCTGGAGCCGGTCAGCGCCTTGCGCCTGCGCACCGTCGTCCATGGCGTGCGCTATCCGGACGAAGCCAAGCACCAGCTCGCCCGCGCCGGCATCGATTATCGCGGCTGGCTCGCCAATCACCGGGTGCCCCAGGCTTTCTCCCGGGCGCGCCTTACCATCCACGTGCCCCGCCGGCCCTATGTCGAGCAGCTGCGCGGCATCCCGACCATCCGGGTGTTCGAGGCACTGGCCTGCGGCATCCCGCTGATCTCGGCACCCTGGATCGACTCCGAGGGGCTGTTCACGCCGGGCGCGGATTTCCTGATGGCGGCCAATGGCGAGCAGATGCGCGCTTGCCTGCGCATGCTTCTGGCCGAGCCGGCGCTGCGGGCGGAGCTCGCCTTCCATGGCCTGAGCACGATCCGTGCCCGCCATAGCTGCCGGCACCGCGTCCACGAGCTGCTCGCCATCGCCGCCAGCCTGGCGCCCGAGCGCTTCACCAGCGCCGCCGAGGCGGCTGAACCCCTGCACGCTGTGGAGGCAGCATGAGATTCGCATTCTACGGCTCCAGCCTGGTCTCGGCCTATTGGAACGGCGCCGCCACCTACTATCGCGGCATCCTGAAGGCCCTGGCGGCACGCGGCCACGTGATCCGCTTCTTCGAGCCGGACGCTTTCGATCGCCAGGCGCACCGCGACATCGAGCCGCCGGACTGGGCCGAGGTCGTGGTCTACGAGGCGAGCCCGGCCGGGGTCGCGGCCGCCCTGGAAGCGGGTGCTGGCGCCGACGTCCTGGTCAAGGCGAGCGGGGTCGGCGTGTTCGACGATGCCCTGGCCGCGGGCGTGCTCGCCAGCCGGCGGCAGGGCGCGCTGACCCTGTTCTGGGATGTCGACGCGCCGGCGACCCTGGCCGAGCTCGGCGACGCCAGCACCACCACCTTGCGTGCCCTGGTGCCGGAGTTCGACGCGATCTTCACCTATGGCGGCGGGCCTGCGATCGAGCAGCGCTATCGGCGCCTGGGTGCCCGCAGCTGCTGGTCGATCTACAACGCGGTCGACCCGGAGGAGCACCATCCGGTGCCGGCGGAGCCCGCTTTGGCCACCGATCTCCTGTTCCTCGGCAACCGCCTGCCCGACCGCGAGACCCGGGTCGAGCGCTTCTTCCTCGAGGTCGCCGCCGCTGCGCCCGAGCTGCGCTTCACGCTGGGCGGCAGCGGCTGGGCCGACAAGCCGGTGCCGGCCAATGTCGCCAAGCTCGGCCATGTCTCGACCCGCGACCACAACCGGCTGAACTGCAGCGCCCGCGCGGTCCTCAATGTCAGCCGCAAGGACATGGCGGCGGCCGGCTTCGCGCCGGCGACCCGGGTGTTCGAGGCGGCCGGCGCCGGCGCCTGCCTGATCACGGATGCCTGGCCCGGCATCGAGCAGTTCCTCACGCCCGGCCGCGAGGTTCTGGTCGCCACCGACGGCGCCGCCGTCCTGGCCCATCTGCGCGCCCTCGACCCGGCGACCAGCCAGCGGATCGGCGACGCTGCCCGCGCCCGCGTGCTGCGCGACCACAGCTATGCCAGCCGCGCGCTGGCGATCGAAGCGGCGCTGGCCGCCTTGCGCGCGCCGGCCCCGCTCGCGGCGGCGCTGGCATGAGGCTGCGCATCGTCGTCATCGGCCTGACCATCACCTCGTCCTGGGGCAACGGCCACGCCACCACCTACCGCGCCCTCCTCAAGGGCCTGGCCCTGCGCGGCCACGAGGTGACCTTCCTGGAATGCGACCGGCCCTGGTATGCCCGCGCCCGCGACCTGCCGAGCGCCGAGTTCTGTGCCATCCACCTCTACCAGGACCCGGCCGACCTCGCCGCCCGCTTCGGCCCGCTGCTCCGCTCGGCCGATGCCGTCATCCTCGGCTCCTATTTGCCCGACGGCGCCGCCGTGATCCGCCTGGCCCAGGCGAGAGCGGAGGGCGTCCTCGCCTTCTACGACATCGACACGCCGATCACGCTGGCCAAGCTCCAGGCCGGCGACCATGAGTATCTCGAGCCGTCGCTGATCCCCGCCTTCGACCTCTATCTGTCCTTCGCCGGCGGCCCGGTGCTGCGCACCCTGGAGCGCGACTTCGGCGCCAAGCACGCTGCCGCCCTCTACTGCGCGGTCGATCCGGACGCCTACCGCCCGCTCGGCCAGGCGGCCCGCTATGATCTGGGCTATCTCGGCACCTACAGCGACGACCGCCAGCCAGCGCTTGACCGCCTCCTGCTTGACCCCGCCAGCCGCGCGCCCGCGCAGCGCTTCATCGTCGCCGGCCCGCAATATCCGGCGGCGATCGCCTGGCCGGCCAATGTGGCGCGGCAGGACCATGTGGCGCCGGCCGACCACCCCGCCTTCTACGGCAGCCTGCGCTTTGCCTTGAACATCACCCGCGCCGCCATGGTCAGCGCCGGCTGGTCGCCCAGCGTCCGGCTGTTCGAGGCGGCGGCCTGCGGCGTGCCGATCATCAGCGACGACTGGCCGGGCCTGGCCGAGCTGTTCCAGCCTGGCCACGAGATCCTGGTAGCACCCGATGGCGAGGCCGTGCTGGCCGCCCTCACGGCGATGCCCGAAGCCCGCCGCCGCCGGATCGCCGCCGCCGCCCGCGCCCGGGTCCTGCGCGAGCACAGCGGCCAGCAGCGCGCCGGCCAGCTCGAAGTGCTGCTCCTCGCGGCCCGCAGCAACGCCGCCTCGGCCTGATCCCGCCCGGTCAGCCGGTCAGCCGGCGCCACTGGCGCGGGCTGTGGCCGGTGATCTTGCGAAACGCATCCGCGAACTGGCTCTGGCTGCCAAAGCCGACGCTGACCGCGATCTCGCGGATCGGCAGCTCGCCTGCCTGCAGCAGCCCCTTGGCCCGCTCGGCCCGGCGATGCAGCACGAACTGGTGCGGCGGCAGGCCGAAGGTCTTCTTGAACGCCCGGGTGAAATGGAACCGGCTGAGCTGGGCCAGCTCGGCCAGCTCGGCGAGCGCGATCTTGGAGGCCAGCCGCGCGTCGATATAGCCCTCGATCAGCCGCGCCTGGCGGACCGACAGCCGGCCGCTCGCCGGCGCGGCCCGCGGGCTGCCCAGCCGGCAGCGCCGCTCGATCTCGAGCGCCGCGACCAGGCCCAGCGTCTCGGCATAGAGGGCGTCGGCCGGCTCCTCCTGGCGCAGCAGGCTCTGCAGCTTGGCGAGCGTCGCCGCCAGCTCCGGATCCTCGAAATGGACCATCGGCGACCCGTCGCCGGCCAGGCCGATCTCGCGCTCCTCGCGCAGGATGTCCGGGTCGAAGAACAAGGCGAGGTAGCTGTTGCGCCGGTCGCAGAACGCCGACCAGCCCTCCAGCCGGCAACCGACCGGCGCGAAGGTCAGCCGCTGGCGCAGATCGAGCTGGCGCGGGAACCCGGTGCCGTCGGCGCGGATCTCGCCGTCGGTCAATTGCAGGTCGTGCAGCGCCAGATAGTGGCTCGTGCCGACCAGCTCGTAGGCCAGCTCGCGCGCGCCATGGAACTCGACCAGCTCCACGCTCATGCCGCGCCAGGCGAACACGCGCCGTTGGTCGGACAGCTGCTGCTCGCCCCGGTAGCGCAGCGCCAGCCGGTCGGCCGCCGCGCGGCTCAGGCTCCGCGTTCCCATGCCATCACCTACAGTTGCTCTAGTCGCCGGTTATTACGCCAATAAGCACAGGCCGTCCAAGGCCGAACACGGTCGACTGGCGCCCGACTGGTTGCCCCACAGCAAGTTCTATGGAACAGTAGCAATTACTCAAAACTCGGCCCACCCGTGCTGGTTCCATGCCCAGCCATGATAAAGTCCCCGACCGCCGCATGAAAGCCATTCCCGGCCAGATTGGCCCGCGCACGCCGGCCCCGGCTGCCCATCAGGCCCTGCCATGACCGACCATTCGCCCGCCGACGCCGGCTCCGGCCAGCCGCCGCCCGGCCAGGCCGCCCGGCCGCTCCAGGACCGGCGCGTCCTCCTGGTCGAGGACAATCTGATCATCGCCATGGACGCCGAGGACATCCTGCGCGGGCTCGGCTGCGCCGAGGTCATGACCGCCACCACCATCGCCCGCGCCGAGCAGGCCCTCGCCGCCCAGAGCTTCGATCTCGCGCTGCTCGACATCGGCATCGGCGACGACACCAGCTACGCGCTCGCCGATCGCCTGGCCGAGCGCGGCATCCCCTACCTCTTCGCCACCGGCCACCCCGCCCCCGCCGCCCAGAACGGCGCCACGCCGGCGATCGTGCCCAAGCCCTACAGCCCGCAGACCCTGGCGCGGGCGATCGAGCAGCTATTGGGCTAGCTCGCAAACAGGTTTGACCGGATTACTGCGCCGCAAGTAGATGTTGTAAGTCCAAATCCAGCCACTGCCTCGCGGCGGTACGAATTACTTATTTCTGCGATAGAAGCATGAGCATTTTTTAACAAGATCTCAGACGCAACCTATGTATTGAACAATAAAAGCAAGTTATTCTACCAAAAAACAAAAATACAGTCAATGTGGAAAGCAACATTATGCTGGTCGGGAAGGGTGAAAATGAAACGCTTTTGCGCGGTTTGGTCGGATGGTGCTTGACCTCCACGCCTTCGGGATGCACAACCACAACGCCAGGCTTCTTCATATCCAGATCAACCAAAGTTTCCTTAATTTCCACATCCTGCGATAAATATATCGTGACATAGCGCACTTGCCGCTCTTCCCTCTCGTTGCATCCCGACAGCAACCCGGAAGCCAGCAAAATCAGCGAAAGCTTAATTGATTTATTTGTATAATGCATTGTATTTGCTGCCTTTTAGTACAATAGCATCTACATGGCTGGATGGAATTATAGTCAACAATATCTTTTTGTCTCCAATTTCTTCAAGCATGCCGAAGTGTAGGGCGCATCGGAGCCGGCCCGACAAGAAGTTGGGCTGAAACAGTCTGTTAGGTACAGTGGCGGCAAGCGCCATTGCATCACCGAACCCAAGGGCTGTCTCCGCCCTTGGCGGTCCATCCGGCCAGCATCAAAGGCCGCGACGGCCAGGCTCTGGTCTGCCGCTGGCTCAAACGTTGGACCCTGTGGCTCGCCTACCTGTTCGCCGCCGGCGGGCTATCAGGGCCCGTCACCACCGGGATCGCCGCAGCGGAAGAAGCTGAAGATTGTTGAGCGGCCAGATCAAGCCACAGGTTTCGCGGCCGCCCGAGGGCACTGAGTCATCGAGCGAACTATCGGATGGCTTGGAAGCAATTGCGGTCCCGCAATGACTTCGATCGGCTATTCGACACCTACATCGCTGTGAGAATAATCACCAACATCCAGCCCTTCGCATGAATATTGGCCAATTCTTGATCTCATCTGCAAATTCTCGAACAGCCATTTAGCTCGTGATTTATTGTCTCGATCTGTATTTAACTAAAGAAACAGTTTATCGGCCTCCACATCTGGCTCTCGCTTTTAGAGTCAGATCAAGTGCGTTGCGGCGCTCTCCATCGGATGCATTGGCATCATCGACATGGGCCCACGCGCATGGGGCGCTGTACTTGACATGAAGCAGCGCTATTGCCCCTAGTGGCACAATCGACGGGTGTAGCTGTCCCAAATTTCTACAGCAGTTGATGGAACAATGTTTCTAAATGAAAGGTAACTGTATTGCGCGGCTTGTCGCATGTCGAGGATTCAGCAGATGACCTTGAGGCTGCTGCTACGCTATGCAATATCGTCCAGGCCTCTATGACTGGGATAAGACTGCTGGCAGACCATCGGCACGCTCCGTGATTGCGTTGCCTGCCGCGCCAGATTAACCCTTCCCCCCACTCGCCTTCATGATCGCCTCGTCCACCTCGACCTGATAGCCATCCGCAAGCTTGTTCGTCCGGTTGAAGACGCCGGCGACGGCCATGACCTCGCCCAGCATGGCGTCGTCCATGCCGAGCTTGCGGGCGGCGGCGGTGTGGGAGCGGATGCAGTAGGTGCAGCCATTGGTAGCCGAGACCGCGATCGCGAGCAGCTCCTTGGTCAGCCCGTCGAGCCGGCCGGGCTGCATGGTCCGGTTGAGGCTGGTCCAGACGTCGGCCAGCAGCGGCGGGTGGCTGGCCAGGGTCTTCCAGAAATTGGGCACGAAGTCGATGCTCTTGACCCGCATGATCTCGTCGTAGATCGCCCGGACCTCGGGCGAGGCCTCAGCGTACTCGACCATGGCGACGGTGGGCATGGGCCTGGCTCCTTGGCGGGCGGGCGGGATCGCGGCGCCGGTCGCCGCCCCTGGCCGGCCGGCCGCCTGGCTCTAGATTGCCCAAGGATGCGCCCGTCCGGCAAGCCGGGCGGCGCGGCCTTCGGAACCGGCGGCGGGGTTCGCCCGTTCCTGGAGCGGCCGGGCCGCGCCATCGGGCGCCGGTCCTTGGCTGCGGCAGCCTGGAGGATGGCGCGATGCTGGCACGGATCCGCATGGTGGTGGCAGGCCTGGCCCTGCTGGCGCTGCCCCTATGGCCCGCGGCCGCGGCCGGCCTGGAGGCTGCCGACCAGCAGGCGATCCAGACGGTCATCGCGGCCCAGATCGCCGCCTTCAAGGCCGATGACGCCAAGACCGCCTTCAGCTACGCAGCCCCGGCGATCCAGGCCCAGTTCACCAATCCGGAGCGCTTCGTCGCCATGGTCAAGGCGAGCTATCCGCCGGTCTACCGGCCGCGCGCGGTCGAGTTCGGCGAGCTGGCCGAGGTCGATGGCCGGCCAACCCAGCGGGTCCTGATCACCGGGCCGGAGAGCGCGGTCTATGCCGCCTATTATTTGATGCAAAAGCAGCCGGATGGCGCCTGGCGGATCGGTGGCTGCATCCTCCAGCCGGCGGGCGACCGGGCGATCTGAGCAGCCTGGCCGCCCGGCGGCCGGGACTGGCGCCCAGGGTCGCATCCTGCGCCGCCGGCGCGCCGGATGCGCCGCAGCGGCGCATTTTCTGCGTCGCTGGACGGCTTGGCGTCGCCTAAGCTGCGCCGCCGGACGCATCGCATGCGCCGCTCCGCGCCGTTATCTTTGCCGCGGCTGTCGGCTCGGAGCAGGCTGATGCGTCCTCGACAGGAAGGAGATGCATCTTGCTCTACGCCATACTGTGCTACGACTCAGAGGACGTGGTCGGCGCCTGGACCAAGCCCCAGGAGGACGCCGTCATGGCCAAGCTCGGCGTGGTCCGCGACGAGCTCGCCCGCCAGGGCCGGCTCGGCCCCGTGGCGCGCCTCCTGCCGACCACCGCCGCCACCACCGTCCGCAAGGGCCGCGACCCGGTCGTGCTGGATGGCCCCTTCGCCGAGACCAAGGAGCAGCTCCTGGGCTTCTACGTGGTCGACTGCGCCAGCCTGGATGACGCGATCGCGGCCGCCCAGGACCTGGCGCGCGCCAGCAGCTCGGCCGGCTGCTACGAGCTCCGGCCGATCACCCTGTTCCACCCGGGCACGCTGCCCGGATGAGCGAGCTCGCCTGGCTCGGCACCAGCCTGGCCTCGGCCAGGCCGCGCGCGGTCGCCGCGCTGCTGCGCTACTTTCGCGACCTCGATCTGGCCGAGGAGGCCTTTCAGGAAGCCTGCCTGCGCGCCTTGCGGACCTGGCCGCAGACTGGCCAGCCGCGTGACCCGGCCGCCTGGCTGATCTTCGTCGGCCGCAATGTCGCGATCGACACGACGCGGCGCCTGAAGAAGCAGGAGCCCCTGCCGCCGGACGAGCTGATCTCGGATCTGGACGATGCCGAGAGCGCCTTGGCCGAGCAGCTGGACAATGCCGACTATCGCGACGACATCCTCCGGCTCCTGTTCATCTGCTGCCACCCGGACCTGCCGGCGACCCAGCAGATCGCGCTCGCCTTGCGGATCGTCTCGGGTCTCACGGTCAAGCAGATCGCCCGCGCGTTCCTGCTGAATGAACGGGCGATGGAGCAGCGCATCACCCGGGCGAAGGCCCGGATCGCCAACGGCCAGGTGCCGTTCGAGACGCCGAGCCCGGCCGAGCGCGCCGAGCGCGGGGCGGCGGTCGCCGCCATGGTCTACCTGATCTTCAACGAGGGCTATTCGGCGAGCGGCGACGGGGCCGCGATGCGCGCCGCCTTGTGCGAGGAGGCGATCCGCCTCGCCCGCCTGCTGCTCCGGCTGTTCCCCGCCGAGCCCGAGATCCTGGGCTTGACCGCCCTGCTCCTGCTGCAGCACGCCCGCGCCGCCGCCCGCTTCGATGCGGACGGCGCGATCATCCTCTTGGAGGACCAGGATCGGACCTTGTGGAGCCGGAGCCTGATCGCGGAGGGTCTGGCGCTGATCGACAAGGCGCTCCGCCATCGCCAGCCGGGCCCTTATCAGATCCAGGCCGCGATCGCCGCACTGCATGCCCGCGCCGCCAGGTTCGACGACACCGACTGGGCGCAGATCGACCGGCTCTATGCCGGCCTGGAGGCGCTCCAGCCCTCGCCGGTGGTGACCCTCAACCGCGCGGTCGTGGTTGCCCGGCTGAACGGGCCGGCCGCAGGGCTCGAGCTGATCGAGCCGCTGGCGCCGCAGCTCTCCGGCTACTTCAATTTCTTCGGCGTCAAGGGCGCCCTGCTGCAGCAGCTCGGGCGCGACGCCGAGGCCAAGGTCGCGTTCGATCATGCGATCGCGCTCGCCAATAGCGCCGCGGAAGCGGCCCATATCCGGCTGCATCTGGATCGTCTGTCCCGGCCGGCACCGGAGCGCGGCCAGGAGCAGGAAACCACGCGGCCGCTGTCGGATCCGGGCAGCTGCGGGCGTCCTTGAGATAGCAGCCGCAAGGCTGTCTCAGCAGCCAGGAGGAACGGACATGACCGGTTCGCCGCAGGACGCCATTCGCAGCACGATCGACGCGGTGACGCGCGCCATCGCCGCCAAGGATGCGCCCGCCGTCGCCGCCCACTACGACGCCGCGGCCGTGCAATTCTCGCTGGCGCCGCCGTTGCGCGTGATCGGGCGGGATGAGGCCGGACTGAAGGAGTGGTTCACGACCTGGCAAGGGCCGATCTGGATCGAGTTCCACGATCTCGCGGTCACCGCCAACGACGATCTCGCATTATGCACCAGCCTCAATCGCATGCGCGGCACCAAGACCGACGGCGCCGAGGTCGACGTCTGGTACCGCGGCACGCTCGGCCTGCGCCGCGCCGATGACGGCTGGCGGATCGTGCATGAGCACACCTCCGTGCCCTTCTACATGGACGGCAGCGTCAAGGCCGCCGTCGATCTCAAGCCGTGAGACAAGCCATAGCAACCAAGGAGACCGACTGATGCACGGCCAGATCTTCGTGAACCTTCCGGTCAAGCAGCTCGACCGCTCGATCGCCTTCTTCAAGGGGCTCGGCTACAGCTTCAATCCCGACTTCACCGACGAGAACGCGACCTGCATGATCGTCGGCGAGAACATCTTCGTGATGCTGCTGACCGAGCCGTTCTTCGGCGGCTTCACGCCCAAGCCGATCAGCGATGCGACCAAGGCGACCGAGGTGCTGGTCTGCCTGGCCTGCGCCAGCCGCGAGGAGGTCGATGATCTGGTCAAGAAGGCGGTGGCCGGCGGCGGCTCGACCTACAGCGAGCCGAAGGATCATGGCTTCATGTATCAGCACGGCTTTCAGGATGTGGACGGCCATATGTGGGAGCTGGTCCATATGAGCCAGGCCACGCCCCATTCCGCATAGCGGCTTGCCGGTCGCATCCCACGACGACCGCGAAGGAGATTTTGCGATGTCGGAGCCTGTGGCTTGGCCCGAGGTGGTCACCCGCGAGGCCTGGCTGGCGGCGCGCAAGGCGCTGCTCGCCAAGGAGAAGGCGCTGACCCGGGCCCGGGACGAGCTGAATGCCCTGCGCCGGCGCCTGCCGATGGTCCGGGTCGAGCAGGCCTATCGCTTCGCAGGGCCGGACGGCCAGGCGAGCCTCGCCGATCTGTTCGCCGGCCGGCGTCAGCTGATCGTCTATCACTTCATGTTCGACCCCGACGATCCGCCGGCCGGCCAATCCGGCGCGCCCTGGGAGGAAGGCTGCGCCGGCTGCTCGTTCCTGGTCGACCATATCGGCCATCTCGCCCATCTGCATGCCCGCGACACCTCGCTCGTGCTGGTCTCGCGCGCCCCGCTCGCGAAGATCCTGCCGTTCAAGGAGCGGATGGGCTGGACGGTGCCCTGGTATTCCTCCTTCGGCAGCGACTTCAACTATGACTTCCATGCGACCCTGGACGCGGCGGTGGCGCCGGTCATGCACAACTACCGGGACCAGGCCGAGCTCGAGCGACGGAACGAGCCCTGGTTCACCCGTGGCGAGCAGCATGGGCTGAGCGTGTTCCTGCGGCATGGTGCCGAGGTGTTCCACAGCTACTCGGCCTATGCGCGCGGCGTGGACCAGCTGAACGGCACCTACCTGTATCTGGATCTCACGCCGTTCGGCCGTCAGGAGAGCTGGGAGGATTCGCCAGCCGGCTGGCCGCAATCGCCGACCTATGACTGGCTGCACCATCACGATCGCTACGAGACCGCAGGCGCTGCCGCCGCGGCCGGCTGCCATGGTGCGAGCAAGAGTGAGGAGGGCGGGTCGTGAGCGCCGCCAAGCTGCGCCATGCCGAGCCGGCGGCGGCCGAGCTGGCGGGCAGCGATCCCGTGTTGCGCCGCGCCTTGACCCAGGCGTTGCTGGCGCTCCGGATCACGCTGGCGGTGTTCCTGCTGCAATGGGGCGTCGAGAAGTTCGTGGTGCCGGAGAGCACCAGCGCGATCTGGAGCCATTTCTACGGGCTCGCCTTGCCCCCGATTGGCGGCTACCTGTTCGGCCTGATCGAGATCGCGCTCGCGGTCTGCATCCTGCTCGGCCTGTTCCGAACAGTGGCCTATGGCGCCGGGGTCGCGCTGCATCTGGTAACCGTGCTGGTGTCCTGGCGCCAGCTGCTCGATCCCTGGGGCGATCCGATCAACCATCTGTTCATCGCGGGCCTGCCGGTGCTGGGCGCGTTCGTCGCGCTGTTCTTGCTGCGCCACTGGGATCAGGGGCTGACGGTGCGCGCGTGAGCGCCTGGTCGGCGGCGGGCGCGGCGCCGGCCTGCTCGGCCGCCTGGCGCGCCAGCACGGCTTCATAGGCGGCCTGCAGCGTAGCACGTACCGCCGGCGTCCCGGCGGCTTCACCATCCTGGGGAGCGCCCAGATGCTCGGCCCTGAGCTCGGCCATGAAATCCGCCCAGAGCTTCGGCCCGCCCTCCTCCAGCAGCTGGGCGCGGATGCTCAGCTCCTCGGTGACCGGCAGATGATGCCGACCCCAGACCGCCATCTGCGCCAGGACCGGCAGCAGCTCGATGCCCTGCAGGGTCAGGCTGTAGAGCGCCTTCTGCTTGTGGCTGGGATCGTCGGTCTTGGTCAGGATGCCTTGGCTGACCAGCATCTTCAGCCGGTCGGCCAGGATGTTGGAGGCGATCTTCTCCTGCGAGCGCAGCAGCTCGCGGAAGTGCCGCCTGCCGCCGAACATCATGTCGCGCAGGATCAAGAGGCTCCATTTGTCGCCGACCACCTCTAGCGTGAGATTGATCGGACAGCCCGACCGGTGCGCGTCAGCCATCGATGGTCCCGCCCCCAAGAAACTGGTTGCATCATGCAATCAATCACCCTAGGCTGCAACTGCTTTCAAAATGCAACCGCTTGCAGCGGTCGCAGAACGCCTCAAGCAGCAAGGGAGCCGACCATGACCCTGCCCTCAGCGACTCATGCCACCTTCGTCATCGAGCGCCGCTATGCCGCCTCGCCGCCCGAGCTGTTCAGGGCTTTTGCCGATCCGGCGCTCAAGGAGCGCTGGTTCGGCGGCGGCGAGGGCTGGGAAGACATCAGCTACGAGCTGGATTTCCGCCTGGGCGGCAGCGAGCACAGCAGCGCCCGGCAGCCAGGCGGGCCGGCCCATGTCTACGACGCGCGCTTCTTGAACATCGTGTCGGAGCGGCGGATCGTCTCGAGCTACGTGATGCATCTTGATGAGACGCCGATCTCGGTCTCGCTGGCGACCGTCACGCTGGAGCCGATCGCGGACGGCACGCGGCTGGTCTACACCGAGCAGGGGGCTTTTCTGGACGGCCAGGACAAGGTCGAGCAGCGCGAGGCGGGCTGCGCCTGGCTCCTGGACCAATTGGGCGCGGTGCTGGCCGGCCCGCAGCATTAGGAGAGGGATGTCATGCAGATCTCATATCGACCGGCCGCCGCTTTGGCCGGCTGCCTGATCGGGCTGCTGGCGGCGGGACCGCTCGCCCGGGCCGCGGGCGATGCCGTGCCGCCGCCGGCCTCGGAGGCGCCCTTGCCGGCCGGGACCTATCAGCTCGATCCGCTCCATGCCAGCCTGACCTTCAAGGTCAATCATCTGGGCATGTCCTACTACACCGCGCGGTTCACGAAGCTCGCCGCTCAGCTGCAGCTGGACCCGGCCGACCCGACCAAGGCCGAGGTGACCGCCACGGTCGATCCGGCCTCGCTCGATCCGACCAACCCGCCGGCGGGCTTCATCCAGACCCTGCTCGGGCCGGACTGGCTGAACGTCGCGGCCTTCCCCGACATCACCTTCCGCTCGACCGCCATCGAGCAGACCGGGCCGAATAGTGCGCGGATCCTGGGCGAGCTCGGGCTGCATGGCGTGACCCAGCCGGTCGAGCTCGATGCCACCTTCAATGGCGGCTATGCCGGCCATCCGATGGATCCGGGCGGGTCCCGGATCGGTTTTTCCGCCCAGGGCAGGCTGCAGCGCTCGGCGTTCGGAATTGCCATCGGCATTCCAGCGCCCGGCACCACGCTGGGGGTGAGCGACGCGGTCGCGTTCGCGATCGAGGCGGAGTTCACCCGGCCGGCGGATGCCAAGGGCGCTGCCGCCCAGCCCTAGGCCAGCCAATCAGAAAGGGAGCCAGTTACCATGGCAGACCCGACCCAGCTCACGCTCTACTACCATCCGCTCGCCTCGTTCTGCCACAAGGTGCTGGTGGCGCTCTACGAGAACGAGGTCGGCTTCACGCCGCATCTGGTCGATCTCGGCGATCCGGACGCCAATGCCGCGTTCAAGCGGATCTGGCCGATCGGCAAGTTCCCGGTGCTGCGCGACGAGGCGCGCGATCGGACCGTGCCGGAATCGAGCATCATCATCGAGTATCTGGCGCAGCATTATCCGGGGCCGGTGGCGCTGGTGCCGGCCGATCCGGAGCAGGCCCGGGAGGCGCGCCTCAAGGATCGCTTCTTCGATCTCTACGTCCAGGAGCCGATGCAGAAGATCGTCGGCGACAAGCTGCGGCCGGACGGCCAGCACGATCCGTTCGGCGTGGCCCAGGCGCAGGCCCTGCTCAAGGTCGCCTACGGCATGCTCGAGCAGACGCTGGCCGGCCGGCGCTGGGCCATGGGCGAGGCTTTCGGCATCGCCGATTGCGCCGCCGCCCCGGCCCTCTACTACGCCGACCTGGTGCTGCCGCTGGGGGCGGAGCATCCGCAAGTGAACGCCTATCGCAGCCGGCTGATCGACCGGCCGTCCTTCGGCCGGGTGCTGCAGGAGGCGGAGCCCTATTTCCATCTGTTCCCGGGCTGAGCCATCCGCCGCAATTCGCGAAGGCGATGTCGGATCGGGACCTGTGCCGGCGTCGTTCCATGAGAGGCCGGCAGCCGGTGCCGGTCAGCCCAAGCAAGGAGAAGCCGCCATGCGGTTCATGGTCATGGTCAAGGCGAACCAGGATACCGAGGCCGGCGTGATGCCGAGCACGGAGCTGCTGACCGAGATGGGTCGCTTCAACGAGGAATTGACCAAGGCCGGCTTGATGCTGAGCGGCGAGGGCCTGCAGCCGACGTCCAAGGGTGCCCGGATCAGGTTTCACGGCACGGAGCGCACTGTCATGGACGGTCCGTTCACGGAGTCGAAGGACCTCATCGCCGGCTTCTGGCTGATCCAGGCGCCGTCGAAGCAGGCGGTGGTCGACTGGTTCAAGCGCTGCCCGAACCCGACCGGCGAGGTCGGCGAGCTCGAGATCCGCCAGATCTACGAGTTCGAGGACTTCGGCGACGCGCTGCCGGCGGAGGTCAAGGAGCAGGAAGCCAAGCGGCGCGCGCAGGGCTCCTAGAGGCTCAGCCGCTGGCGTGCCGGCGCAGTTCGGGCGGGAGCTCCAGGTTGTCGATCAGCCGGGTGCTGCCCAGGCGGGCGGCGGCCAGGATGACGCCCGGCGCGCCGTCCGCCAAGTCCGCGGTGGTGAAGGGCTGCAGGTCGGCGGCGCGGCGGATGGCGACGTAGTCGATCTGCCAGCCGCGGGCGGTCAGCCGGTCCGCGCCGGCGCGCTCCAGCGGCTCGATCGCGCCCGCCCCCTCGCGCAGCCGGGCGGCCAGCTGGACCAGGCAGCGCTGCAGCTCCGGCGCCTGGGCGCGCTCGGCGGGCGACAGGAAGCGGTTGCGCGAGGATAAGGCGAGGCCGTCCTCGGTGCGGACCGTCTCGCCCGGCAGGATCTCGATCGGCAGGGCCAGCTGGCGGCACATCTGGGTGACCAGGAGGAGCTGCTGGTAGTCCTTCTTGCCGAACACCGCGAGCTCGGGCTGGACCAGGTTGAACAGCTTCAGCACCACGGTGGCGACGCCGATGAAGAAGCCCGGCCGGAAGGCGCCTTCCAGGATGTCGGCCAGAGCCGGCGGCGGCTGCAGCCGCCAGGTCTGGGGCTCGGGGTAGATCTCGGCCTCGGTCGGCGTGAACACCAGCGCCACGTTCTCGGCCGCGAGCAGCGCCAGGTCGTCCTCGAGGGTGCGCGGATAGCGCTCGAAATCCTCGCTGGGCGCGAACTGCAGGCGGTTGACGAAGATGCTGACCGCGACCGGCCGGCCGGTCGCCTTGGCCTGACGGACCAGGGCCAGATGGCCGTCATGCAGGTTGCCCATGGTCGGCACGAAGGCGAGACCAGGCCAGTGGGCGCGCGCGGCGCGCAGATCTGCGATGCTTTGCACCACCTGCATGGTGCGCCTCCTCAGCGGCTATGCTCGGGACCGGGGAAGGTGCTGCCCTTGACCGCCGCGACATAGGCGCGGACCGCGTCCGCCAGCGAGCCTTGGCCGGTCATGAAGTTGCGCACGAAGCTCAAAGGCTTGCCGGGCGTGATCCCCAGCAGGTCGGGCAGCACCAGCACCTGGCCGCTGGTGCCGGGACCGGCGCCGATGCCGATGGTCGGAATAGTGAGCGCCGCGGTGACGGCGGCGCCGACCGCGGCCGGCATCAGCTCCAGCACCAGCGCCTCGGCGCCGGCGGCCTCCAGCGCCTGGGCATCCTGGACCAGCTGGGCGGCGGCCGCCTCGTCCCGGCCCTGGACCCGAAAGCCGCCCAGATGATGGACCGTCTGCGGGGTCAGGCCGAGATGGCCGCAGACCGGCACGCCGCGCGCGGCGAGGAAGGCCACGGTGTCGGCCAGCCAGGCGCCGCCCTCCAGCTTGACCATCTGGGCGCCGGCCGCCATCAGCCGGGCCGCCGTCTCGTAGGCCTGGGCCGGGCTCGCCTGGTAGCTGCCCCAGGGCGCGTCGGCGACCAGCCAGGCGGTCCGGTTGCCGCGCGCGACGCAAGCGGTGTGGTAGACCATCTGCTCGAGCGTGACCGGCAGCGTCGTGCCGTGGCCCTGGACCACCATGCCCAGGGAATCGCCAACCAGCAGGGTATCGACGCCGCAAGCATCGAGCAGGCTCGCGAACACCGCGTCGTAGCAGGTCAGCATGGTGATCCGCTCGCCGGCCTGGCGCATCGCCTTCAGGCGCGGCAGGGTCACAGCTTTGCGGGGCGGGTCGCCATCAGCCATGGGGCTTTCCGGGATGGGGTTGATCGAAGGCCGCAGCTTAGGCGAACCTGCGGCTCGAAGCCACGCCGTCGGCAGGCTCGGCAAAGGCCTGTGAAGGCCATCACAGGCGCGGCCGGCCGGCTGCCCTAAATCAGCGGCTTGAGCCTTGTCCTTGGGAGCAGCGGATGACCGAGACACCGCCAACCATCGCCAACGCCATGGCCGGCGAGCAGCTGCGCCAGATGATCATGGGCTTCCGGCTGACCCAGATGATCTCGGTAGCGGCCCAGCTCGGCATCGCCGATCAGCTCCGGGACGGCCCGCGGACGCCGGCGGCGCTGGCGGCGGCGGTGGGCGCCGACGAGGCGACGCTCTACCGGCTGCTGCGGGCGCTGGGCTCGCTTGGCATCTTCGCCGAGACGCCGGCCGGGACGTTCGTCCTGACCCCGCTGGCCGAGCTGCTGCGCTCGAATGTGCCGGGCTCGTTGCGCGGCGTGGCGATGCTGTATGGCGAGACCTGGCTGTGGCAGGCCTATGGCGAGCTGCTGCACAGCGTGCGGACCGGCCAGACCGCGTTCGAGCATGCCCATGGCATGAAGCTGTTCGACTATCTCGACCAGCACCCGGCCGCCGCCGAAACCTTCCACGCCGCGATGACCGGCTTCACCGGCCTGGAGATCCCGGCGATCCTGGCCGCCTACCGGTTTCCGGACACGGGCAGCGTGATCGATCTGGGCGGCGGCCAGGGCACCTTCATGGCGGCGCTCCTGGCGGCCTATCCCAAGCTCGCCGGCACGGTGTTCGACCTGCCGGACGTGCTGGCGCAGGCCAAGGAGCGCCTGGCTGCGGCCGGCGTCGCGGCGCGGGCGAGCTTCATCGACGGCAACTTCTTCGAGGCGGTGCCGGAGGGTCACGACGTCTATCTGCTGAAGCGCGTGATCCACGACTGGAACGACCGCGAGGTCGTGCAGATCCTGCGCAGCTGCCGGCGGGCTTGCGGCCCCGACGCCCAGCTCCTGGTGATCGAACGGGTCATCCCGGCCGGCAACGTGCCGGCGGAGGCCAAGCTGTTCGACATCAACATGCTGGTGTCGTCGGGCGGCAAGGAGCGCAGCGAGCAGGAATATCGGACGCTGTTCCAGCAGGCGGGCTTCGAGGTGACCCAGGTGCTGCCGACCAGCAGCCTGATCAGCGTGATCGAGGCGCGGCCGGTCTGAACCGCCGGCCGCGCGCCAGGGCGGCATCGTCGCGCCGGGCGGGCGCGGCTACACTCGACCGAGCGCACTTGCTCGCTCGAGGAGATCGGCATGACCTTGCCGGAAGCTGACCGCCCCGACCTTGGCCTGGACGCCAGGGCCGAGCATTCCTTGACCCTGCCCGCCTGGACCTACACCGATCCCGCCTGGTTCGAGCGGGAGAAGGCGGCGATCTTCTATCGCAGCTGGCAGGTGGTCGGCCATGTGGCGCAGCTGGCGCTGCCGGGCAGCTATGTCACCGGCTGGGTCGCCGACCAGCAGGTGATCGTGATCCGCGGCCGGGACGGCATGCTGCGCGGCTTCTACAATGTCTGCCAGCACCGCGCCCATGAGCTGCTGCAGGGCAGCGGCCGCTGCAGTGCCATCGTCTGCCCCTACCATGCCTGGCGCTACGACCTGGCCGGCCGGCTGACCTCCGCGCGCGGCGCCGAGGCGATGCCGGGCTTCGAGCGGGCGGCGTTCAGCCTGGCGCCGGTCCGCGTCGAGACGGTCCATGGCGTGGTGTTCGTCAATCTCGACGAGACGGCGCCGGCGCTGGCCGAGCTGGCACCGGCGCTGGCGGCGGAGCTGGCCCAGCATGTGCCCGACCTGCCGCGCTACCAGCTCTATGGTGCGCGCAGCTTTCCGCAGGCGATCAATTGGAAGACCCTGATCGACAATGCGCTGGAGTGCTACCACTGCGAGACGGCGCATCCCGGCTTTTGCCGCATGGTCGATCTGGCCGACTACGAGCTGGTCCAGCTGCCGGCCTATTCCCGCCAGATCGGCGCCTGCCGGGATGGCCAGGGCGCGCCGGCCGGGCATTACGTGTACTGGCAGATGTTCCCGCTGACCGAGCTGCGCTTCGTCACCGCCGATGCGGCCTTTGCCCTGTTCCGCCACCGGCCGCGCGCGGTCGAGCAGCTGGACATGGAGATCATGGTCTTCGGGCCGGAGGGTCAGGGCGACGCGGCGCGGGCGGCGCTGGTCGAGGCCTGGGCCAACACCGACTTCGTGCGCGAGGATCTGGCGCTATGTGCGTCGGTGCAGCGCGGCCTGCATTCGCGCGGCTACCGGCAGGGCCGGTTCGTCGTGGCAGCCGGCTACCTCTCGGAGCAGCTGGTCCACGACTTCCATCTGCGGGTCGCGGCCGCGCTCGGGCTGCCGGTCGGCAAGGCCGGCGAGCCGGCGGCGCTGGCCGGTCAGGCGGTCGTGCGCGGCATGGCCCGCCAATAGGCGAGATAGGGGCCCCAGGCGGCCTCGACCTTGCGCCGGTCGGCCTCGTCGATCGGATCCAGCTCGGGCTGGAAGCCGGCGATGCTGGCGAGGTAGCGGCTGACCCGCGGCTGGACCGCCGGCCAATCGGCCAGATCGAGCTGGCGGTGGATGCGTTCCAGGACCGCCATGGGCGCCGCGCAGAGCTGCTCGTAGCTGACCTCGCACAGGCGCTCCGGCGGCAGGTCCGCGCTGTCCTCGTCATAGCGGCGCATCAGCCGGACGAAGGTCTCGAGGACAAAGGCTTCGATATCGACATGGTCGAAGGGCTGCAGCGCCAGCATCGGCAGCATCTTGCGGTAGTAGCTGCGGGTCGAGGCGAACACCTCGTAGGGATTGCGCCGGATGTGGATGAAGCGGGCGGCCGGCCAGATCTGGCGCAGCAGAGCGATCCGGGCGGTATAGACCGGGTTCTTGATCAGCAGGAGCGGCTTTTGCTGGTGCAGCGCGATCTTGGCGACGAACCCCTGGCTGAGCCGGCACCAATTGGCGATCTCGACCTGGCTGCAGCCCTCGAAGAAGACGCCGCGATCGACCTGGGCCTGGAAGTAGCGCGGGAAATAGAGCGCGTGGAAGATCGAGAGCAGCTGCAGATTGGCGAGCGGGATCTCGTCCTCCTGGGGCGAATCCGGGCCCACGGCGACGCGATCGACATGGCGATCCTCCGGCAAGGCCAGCTCCAGCAAGGGGCGCAGCCAGGTGCCAAGGGTCAGGATCTCGTCGGGCAGGCCGCTGGCGAGCGGCGAGATGTGGCCGAACTGGGGCGAGCAGGCAAGCAGGTTGTGGAGATGGGTGGTGCCGCTCCGCCAATGGCCGATGATGAAGACTGGGGCCTCGGGTCGGACGGCATTGCCGGCCAAGGCAAGGCGCAGCTGGTCGAGGGCGCGGAACGGCGCGCGCAAGGTGGCGCTCAGCAGCATCGCCAGCAGCAGCGGCAGATGGGCCGGCGCCACCGGCCCACTCGCGAGCAGCGCCTGCAGCAGGGTCGACAGCCTGGCGCCCATCAAGGGGTGGTCCCAGCCCGGGCGAAGGACCGGCGGGCTGGCGATGATCGGATCTGCAGCATCGAGGATGACACTGGCGGTCATGCGGGTTGGTCCCGTCTTGGGCGGCTGAGCCTAGCGCTGCGCCAAAGCGTGGCGGGCGAGCGAGGTGCCGAGGCTCCAGATGGCGCCCGGCACCTGGTGGCAGTCGGCGATCACGTCATCGAGGGCGTCGACCAGCCAGCGGCGGTCATCGTCGCCGATCACGAGCGGCGGCAGGAACTTGATGACATGCATGCCGTGGCCGGCGACCTGGGCCAGGATCCGGTGCTGCTCGAACAGCGGCATCAGGATCATCTGGCTGAACAGGGATTTGTCGGCTTTTTCCAGGAGCGCGAAGGAGGCGCGCAGCTTCAGGCTCTTGGGCTGGCCGAACTCGAGCGCCAGCATCAGGCCCTTGCCGCGCACCGCCTTGACGAACTCGTAGCGCTCGACCAGGGGCGCCAGGTCGGCGAGCAGGGCGTCGCCCATGGCCGCGGCATGCTCGACCAGCCGCTCGGTGCGCAGGACATGGAGCGTGGCGAGGCCGGCGGCCATGGCGAGGTCGTTCTTGCCGAAGGTCGAGCCGTGGACCACGGCGCGATCCATCCGGTTGAACACCGCCTCGAAGATCGCGCGCTTGCAGAGCAGCGCGCCGATCGGCACATGGCCGCCGGAGAGCGCCTTGGCGGTGAGCAGCATGTCGGGCCAGACGCCCCAATGCTCGATCGCCCACATCTGGCCGGTCCGGCCGAGGCCGGTCTGGATCTCGTCGGCCACGAACAGCGTGCCGTAGCGCTGGCAGAGCCGCTTGGCTTCGGCCAGATAGCCATCCGCCGGCAGGTTGACGCCCTTGCCCTGGATCGGCTCGACCAGGAAGGCGGCGACCTCGCGCCCGGCCAGCGCCGCCTCGAGCGCCGCCAGATCGTTGAACGGCACGGCCTGGCAGTTCGGCAAAAGCTGGCCGAAGCCCTCCCGGAAGCCGGCATCGCCGTTCAGGGACAGCGCCCCCAGGGTCAGGCCGTGGAAGGCGTGCTCGCAATAGACGATGCCGTCGCGCCTGGTGGCATAGCGCGCGAACTTGAGCGCCGCCTCGACCACCTCGGTGCCGGAATTGGCGAAGAACACGCGCTCCAGGCCGCTGTCCGGCACGGTCGCCAGCAGCGCCTCGGCGAGCAGGCCGCTGAGCAGCGAGACGTCCATCTGGGCGAGGTTGGGCAGGTCCGCGCTCAGCACCTCCTTGAGCGCGTCATTGACCACCGGGTGGTTGCGGCCGAGCGCGAACACGCCCCAGCCGCTCAGGAGATCGAGGTAGCGGTGGCCGTCCGCGTCGAACAGATAGGGCCCGGCCCCGTGACGATAGTCCCGGTCGAAGCCGATCGTGCGCAGCACCCGCACCATCTGGCCGTTCAGATGCGCCTCGTGCAGGCGGAACTTGTCGCCGGCGCGCGCGGCCAGCAGGGTCTTGATCAGGTCAGCCATGGTCCTTCCCGGCCAGCAGCGGGCGTGCGTCGGCGGAGGGTTGGCCGGCCGACGGTCGGACCATCGTCGATGCACGGGATCTGCGCAGGCCGCGCCATGATAGCGATGGCGGGGCGGAGGTAAAGCCGTGGCGCGCTCCGGGCCGGCCGGCGACGCGTCTCAGCTGCCGGCCTCGGCCAGGCCGAGCGGCTCGCTGCGCAGCCCGCGGCGGTCGGGCTCGATCACCAGGCGGCGGTCGTGGAAGGCGGCGACGCTGGGATTGTGCGAGATGCTGACCATGGCGGCGGTCGGCAGCTCGGTGCGCAGCAGCTGGTAGAGCTGGGTTTCCATGGCCTCGTCGAGGGCCGAGGTCGCCTCGTCCAGGAACAGCCAGTCGGGCTTGAGCAGGATCGCGCGCGCGACCGCGAGGCGCTGCTGCTCGCCGGGCGAGAGCACCGCCGACCAGGCGCGCTCCTCGTCCAGCCGGTCGGCCAGATGGGCGAGGCCGGTCAGCTGCAGCGCCGCCTCGATCGCCGGCCGGTCATGGGCATCGGGCGGATCCGGGAAGCACAAGGCATCGCGCAGCCGGCCGAGCGGCAGATAGGGCTTTTGCGGCAGGAACAGCCGGCGCGCGCTGGTCGGGAAGGTGATCCGGCCGGTGCCAAACGGCCAGAGCCCCGCCAGCACCCGGAACAGCGTGGTCTTGCCGCTGCCGGACGGCCCCTGGATCAGGACCCGATCGCCCGGCTTGATGGTGAGATCGACATCGTGGAGCAGCTGGCGGCCGTCCGGCAAGGCGACCGTGACATCGCTGACCTCGAGCCGCTCGCCGTCGGTCAGGCTCTGGCTGAAGCCGGTCCCGGCCGTCTTGTCGCGCGCCGCCTGCATGCTCTCGCCGAAGCCGATCAGCCGGTCGATCGTGGCCTTCCATTCGGCGAGGTTCGGCCAGACATCGACGAACCAGGACAAGGCACCCTGCACCTGGCCGAAGGCGCCTGCGGTCTGGGTGAGCGTGCCGAGCGGCACCTGGCCGGTGAAGTAGCGCGGCGCGGCGACCACGAGCGGGAAGATCACGGCGGCCTGGGCGTAGAACGAGGTGAACCAGGTGAGGCGCTTGTTGTAGCGCATGTAGTCCCACCAGGTCTGGAAGATCTGGCCGAAGGCGCCGCCCAGCCGGCGCGCCTCGTCGGGCTCGCCATGGTAGAGCGCGATGCTCTCGGCGTTCTCGCGGATCCGGACCATGCGGTAGCGGAAATCGGCGTTGTAGCGCTGCAGGTCGAAGTTCACGCGGACCAGCGGCCGGCCGATGACATAGGTCAGCCAGGAGCCGATCCCGGCATAGATGATCGCGACCCACATCATGTAGCCGGGCACCTCGATGCCGCCCATGACCGGCACGGTGATGCTCCCCGACAGGCCCCAGAGGATCGAGGTGAAGGTGATCAGGGTCAGGACCTGGGAGAGCAGGCCCAAGGTGATGCTCAGGGTCTGGCTGGTGAAGGCGTTGCAGTCCTCCTCGATCCGCTGCTCGGGATTGTCGGTCGGATCCCCGGCCAGCTCCATGCGGTAGTAGGTCTGGTTGGCCAGCCAGTCGCGGTAGTAGTTCTTGGTCAGCCAGCGGCGCCAGCGGATCTGCAGCATCTGCCGGAACCAGAGCTGATAGACCGCCACGACAATGAAGATGACCGCGAGGATCAGGAAGTATTGCAGCTCGGCCCAGAACGCGCTGACGTTCTTGTCCTGCAGGGCATTGTAGAAGCGGGCGTTCCAGTCGTTGAACAGCTTGGACAGATAGACCAGGAAGATGTTGCTGCCGATTGCGATCGCGAGCAGGCCGCGGGCACTCCAGCGCTCCTCGGACCAGAAATACGGAGCGGTCAGGCGCCAGAGCTTGGCGACGAAGCCACCGGCCGCGGCAATCCGCTCGCTCAACCTGCTTGCCATGGTCGCACCCCCGCACGCGGCGCCGCGCGCGGCGCACGCTTGGTCGTTCGAGCATGGTCCGGCGGTCGGCTGATCGATCGAGCCTTCTAGCGGAACCGGCCAGGGCGCGCGAATAAATTCGCGGTCATCCGGCGCGCAGGTGGGGCGGCCTAACCCGTAGCAGTATGGTTTCGGACCTTTTGCCTGCAGCTTGTGATCCAGTTCATACGGCGCCGCGCCGGCAGCCCGTAGCCTGCCGCCTATGCTCATCCGCCAGCGCGAACGCTGGCTTGCTGCGCAGCTTATTTCGCTGGCTCCGGCCGCGTTGGACCGGGGCGCAATCTGGCAATCATTGCAAGGAGTGCATCACGATGCGGCTTGATCTGAAGCATGGCGGCGACCTTGCCGGCGTCCAGCAGGGCACACGCTCGCGCGCGTTGTCGACGACGGCAGCAGCGCGAGCGGCCGAGGTCAAATTTCCGTTCGACTACATGTTCCTCGAACTTCAATCCGATCCCAAGAACCGCCTGCCGCAGGACGACACCGCCAAGATCATCAAAGGCTTGAACGACCTTGGCATCGCCATGGCGTTCAGCGACTCGCCAGAGGCAAGCTCGACGATCCCGCCGGTCTATACCTATTGGGGCCAGTTCATCGACCACGACATCACCGCCAATACCAATAAGGACTCACTTGGCACGAGCATCACGGATGTGAATTTCACGCCGGTATCGCCGGAAGTGGTGCGCAAGGAGCTCCGCAACGCGCGCACACCGTTCCTTGACCTCGACAGCGTCTATGGCGAGGGGCCGACCAAAGATCCCGAGATGTACCAGGATGGTGGCATCAAGCTGAAGATTGGTCAGCTCGCGCCGTTGCCCAGCGGCATCGGGTTCGTGAAGATCCCGCCGGTGGAGGACACAGGTCGTGATCTGCCGCGCTTTGGCGAGGGCGCCGTCGATGCCGCAGGCAAGCCAATCGAAAAGAAAGCTATCATTGGTGACTCTCGCAATGACGAGAATCTGATCGTTGCTCAGTTCCACCTCGCCTTCCTGCGCTTTCACAATGCCGCCGTCGATTGGCTGGCGACGCAGGAGCCCAAGCTGAATGGCCAAGCGCTCTTCGAGCGGGCGCGCCAGCTCACGACCTGGCACTATCAGTGGCTGGTGGCGAACGACTTCCTGCGCGCCATCACCTCGCCCGGCACGGTCGACAAGGTGCTGCAAGGCGGCGCCAAGCACTATCAGCCCGGCTACGAGACCTTCGTGCCGCTGGAGTTCTCGATCGCCGCTTATCGCTTCGGCCACAGCATGGTGCGTGGCACCTACGACCATAATCGCAATTTCGGGCGAGGGGCCACGACCCCGCCGCAGGCCCCGGTGGCGACCTTCGCCGAGGAGTTCCTGTTCACCGGCACGGGCGGCTTTCGTGGCGGCAAAACCTTGCCCGACAACTGGCCGATCGAATGGGACCGGTTCGTCGATCGGAACAGCGCCTTCGCCGACCGCTTCGCGCGCAAGATCGACACGCATCTGGCGCCGCCGCTCAGCCAGATGATCAATGAGACGCCCGGGGCTCAGCCGCCGTTTGACCGGATCCAGACGTTGCTGCAGCATCTCGCTCGGCGCAATCTGCTGCGCGGCTATGTGCTCAGCATGCCGACCGGGCAGGCGGTCGCCGACGCGCTCGACGTTCCCGAGCTGACCGAAGCGGAGCTGCGGCTCAACAACTCGGACGCCGCCAATGCGGCCCTGGATGCCGGCGGGTTCCTCGCTAGGACGCCGCTTTGGTACTACGTGCTGAAGGAGTCCGAGGTGCGCGAGAACGGCCACAGCTTGGGCGATGTCGGCAGCCGGATCGTGGCGGAGACCCTGCTGGGCCTGCTGCTCCATGATCCGGACGGCTATCTGAAGCACAACTGGCAGCCGGCCGCGGGCGTCAAGCTCGCCAATGACGAGCCGATCGTGACGATCGGCGACTTCTTCAAGTTCGCGGGCGTGATGGCCTAGGCGCGATGCGGCCGGCGCGGGCGCCAGCGGCGAGCGCGCCGGCCGCATGTCAGCGCAAGTTCCGGGCGGCCAGCCCGCGGGAAGGGCGCTAGGATCCCGCCATGGAAACTGCCTCGTTGGCCTTGTTCGAGACCGCGATCGGCCGCTGCGGACTGGCTTGGCGGGCCGGCTCGATCCTGGGCGTGACCCTGCCGGCGCGCACGGAGGCCGGGACGGTGGCGCGGCTGCGGCAGCTGGCGCCCGGCGCGCAGCCGGCTGCCATGCCGGCCGAGGTGGCGGCGCTCAGCCGGCGGCTGGCGGCGCTGCTCAAGGGCGTGCCGGACGATCTCGCCGATGTGGCCTTGGACTTCGGCGGCCAGCCGGAGCTTCACCGCCGGGTCTATGGCCAGGCGCGTGCCATCCCGTTCGGCCAGAGCTCGACCTATGGCGCACTCGCCCGGGCGCTGGGCGAGCCAGGCGCGGCGCGCGCGGTCGGCATGGCGCTTGGGTCGAACCCGTGGCCCTTGATCGTGCCCTGCCATCGGGTGCTGGCGGCCGATGGCCGGCTGGGCGGCTTCTCGGCGCCGGGCGGCAGCGCCACCAAGCGCCGGCTGCTCGAGATCGAAGGCACGTTCGCGGCCGAGCGCCTGCCGCTGTTCGGCGGCCTCGGTTGACCTGACCCGCCCGCGGGCTGCGGGCGATCGCCGATCGATGGGGTGATTGGCATGGCAAAGCTGCTCAAGCCTTGGCTGATGGTTCTGGTGGGGGTGATCGTCGGCGTGGTCGGCGCCGCTGGCCTGCTGCTGGAGCGCTGGCAGGCGGTGCCAACCGAAGCGGCCGTGCTGGCACCGGCGGCGGCGCCCGGCGCCATGCGGCCGGCCGGCCGGTCGAGCGCGGTGCGGAGCACCGGCATCAGCGTCTCGGTCCAGCTGGTCGACCAGTTCAAGCTGCCGATCGTCAATGCGAGCATCGAGGTGATCTGCCGGCGGCCCTGCAGCAGCCCGCCGCGGCTCGGCACCCGCCAGGGTCGCTATCGGCTCCTGGTCCGGCAGCCCGATCCGGTCGTGGCCGCCCGGGTCACGGCGCCGGGCTGCCAGGACTATCGCTTCCTCCTGGTCGACGAGTTCACGCGTCGGCCGCCGACCTTCCTGCAACGCCAGCTGACCTGCCGGCGCGATCTGGAGCTGACCACGATCAGCCCGGTCTACGGTGCGCGGGTGATCGACCATCGGGCCGGATCGGTCGAGCGCGGCAGCTGCCTGGGCGCGCCCGGCTCGCATTTTGCCGGGGGCAACGCCCATGTCTATTGCCTGCGCGACGTGGCGCCGGACGACCTGGTCACGCTGACCTGGTCAGGCGACGGCTACCGGCCCTGGACCGAGCGGTTCCAGATCAGCCGCACGGATGTTCTGCTCGGCCATCGCAGCACCATCCGGCCGGTGCCGGATATCCGCTTCCTGGCGCTGGCGATCCGCGGCAATCGCGATGGCCGGGCGCTGCATGCCTCGATCCGGCTGGATGGCAGCGCCAGCATGCCCGGCATGATCGGCGGCCAGGAGCTGGCCGTCGACCGCTTCGGGCGGGCGCTCGTGCGGATCGATGAGGCGCTTTCGGGCGAGCGCTTCACGCTGGCGGTCCTGCCCCATGACGGCTTCGCTGCGGTGCCGAACCGGCTCGATCCCCGGATCAGCCGGCTGGCCGCACCCGATCAGCCGCTGCGCTTGAGCTTCAGGCGCGCCGATCTGCCGGCGAGCCCGCCGGGGCTGCCCTGGATCGAGCTGACGGTGAGCCCGCACCCCTGAGCGGTCAGGCCGCAGCGCGCCCGCTCGCTATCGCCGCCAAGCTCGCTTATATGACGTGCTCATGATGGCCGTGGCGGGCGGTGGCGGGCCGACCGGCAGAGCTGGAGCGAGCGCCCGATGAACCTCTTGCTGATCTGCGCGATCCTGGCCATGGCCGCGACCTTGGGCGTGCTGGCGGTCGGGCTGTTCGGCTTCCTGCTGGGCGGCGAGTTCAATCAGAAATATGGCAACAAGCTGATGCGCGCCCGGGTCGCGCTGCAGGCGCTGTCGGTCTTGCTGCTGCTCCTGCTGCTGCTCGCGCACCGGCAGGGCTGACCGACAACGAGGAGCGGGCGATGGTGCGGCTGACCAGGATCTACACCAAGGGCGGCGATCGCGGCCAGACGTCGCTCGGCGACGGCCAGCGGGTGGCCAAGCAGGCGCTGCGGGTCAGCGCCTATGGCACGGTCGACGAGGCCAATGCCGCGATCGGGCTCGCCCGGCTGCATGCCGACACCGTCGCCGACGGCATGCTGGCGCGCATCCAGAACGATCTGTTCGATCTCGGCGCCGATCTCTGCCGGCCGGGCGACGGCCGCGGCGAGACCGGCACCTTGCGCATGCAGCCAAGCCAGGTCGCCCGGCTGGAAGCCGAGATCGACGCGCTGAACGCGCTGCTCAAGCCGCTCGACAGCTTCGTCCTGCCCGGCGGCAGCGCGGCCGCGGCGCATCTGCATCTGGCGCGCACGGTGGTCCGCCGGGCCGAGCGGCTGACCTTCGATCTGGCCGCGCGCGAGCCGGTCAATCCGGTGGCGCTGGAATATCTGAACCGGCTGTCCGACCATCTGTTCGTGCTCAGCCGGCACGAGAACGACCGGGGCGCCCTCGACGTCTTGTGGGTGCCGGGCGCCAATCGCTAAGGGCCCGACCGCCGCTCAGGCGGCGCCCTGGTCGACCTTGCCTTCGTCCAGCACTTCCCGCACCTTCTCGGCCAGCTGCTGCAGGGTGAAGGGCTTGGGCAGGAAGTTCACGCCGGCATCGAGCACGCCGTTGTGGACCACGGCGTTGCGGGTGAAGCCGGTGGTGAACAGGACCTTGAGCCCGGGCCGGCGCTTGACCGCCTCGTCGGCGAGCGCGCGGCCGTTGACGTCGGGCATCACGATGTCGGTGAACAGCAGCGTGACGGCGGGATGGCGATCGAGCTCGCGCAAGGCGGCGACCGCGCTGTCGGCGTGGATCACCGTGTAGCCGAGCTCGCGCAGCGCCTCGACGCTGACCTGGCGGACCCGCTCCTCGTCCTCGACCACCAGCACCACCTCGTTGGCGTGGCCGCTCGGCAAGGTCCGGATCGCGGTCTGGACCGGCGCCTCGGCGACCCCGATGAAGCGCGGCAGATAGATCTTGACCGTGGTGCCCTGGCCGGGCTCCGAATAGATCTTCACATGGCCGCCCGACTGCTTGACGAAGCCGTAGACCTGGCTGAGGCCGAGGCCGGTGCCGGCGGTCTGACCCTTGGTCGTGAAGAACGGATCGAACGCCTTGGCGATCACCTCGGGCGCCATGCCGCTGCCGGTGTCGGTCACCGCGACCAGGACATATTGGCCGGCGGCCATGCCGTTCACGCGACCGTAGGCCTCATCCAGGTGGCAGTTGGCGGTCTCGATGGTCAGCTTGCCGCCCGCCGGCATGGCATCGCGGCCGTTGACGCACAGATTGATGATCGCGTTTTCCAGCTGGCTGGGATCGGCGTGGGTCGGCCACAAGCCCGCGGCCAGGACCGTCTCCATGCGGATATGCTCGCCCAGGGTCCGGTGCAGCAGATCCGACATGCCGGCGACGAAGCGGTTGCAGTCGATCGCCTTGGGCGCCAGCGGCTGCTGGCGGGAAAACGCGAGCAGGCGCTGGGTCAGGGAGGCGGCCCGGGTGGCCCCCTCCATGGTGCCCTCGATCAGCTTGTCGAGATTGGTGTCGCCGCGCGCCAGGCGGCGCTGGATCAGATTGAGGCCGCTGATGACCACCGCCAGCATGTTGTTGAAGTCATGGGCGATGCCGCCGGTCAGCTGGCCGATCGCCTCCAGCTTCTGCATCTGGCGGACCTGCGCCTCGGCCGCCTCGCGCCGGCCCATCTCGGACATCAGCTGCTGATTGGCCTGCTGCAGCTGGGCCTGCTGCTGGAGCGTGATCTGGGTCCGGTTGCGGGTCAGGCGCACCGCCAGGAAGGCCAGCGCCAGAACGCCGGCGATCGCCAGCAGGATGCCGGCCTGGAGCAGCCGGCCGACCAGCTTGGCGCTGGCCAGGCGCTCGGTCAGCAGCCGCTGCTCGTAGCGCTTGAGCTCCGGCACCAGCGTGCGGATCTGGATCATCAGCTGGCGGCCGACGCCGCTTTTGACCAGCGCTTCCGCGCCGGCGCGATCGCCACGCCGCTGCAGCCGCAACACCTCGGCGAGCACGGCCAGCCTATCCCGGATCAGCTGATCGAGCTGGCGCAGGCTGGTCGACAGCTCGGCGTGGTCGGCAAGCGCCGCCTGCAGCTCGCCCAGGGCGGGCGCGAGCCGCGCGCTCGCCTGCTCATAGGGTGCGAGATAGGCCGGATCGTCGGTCAAAAGATAGCCGCGCTGCCCGGTCTCGGCGTCCTGCACCAGCGAGAAGATCTCGGAGATCTGGGCTTCGATCATCAAGGAGCGCTGCGCGGCCGCCTGGTCCTGCTGCTGCAGATGGGCCAGCCAGGCAGTGCCGACCACCACCGCCGCCAGCAGCGCGAAGCCGGCGATCAGCGGAGCGAGCAGCAGGCGCGGCAATTGTTGCATGGACCGTGGTCAATGGCCGGGCATAGGAGCGCTGCGCTCCGGGCCGGCGTCAGCGGATGGGGCCTGCTTACGCCGCCGGCCGGACCTTGGCAAGGCGACCCGGCCGCGGCCGCTTGCCTCGCATCAGCCCGCCTGCCGCCAGCGCCGGCGCAGATCGGCCAGATGGGCGACCAGCGCCACGGCGAGCCAGCCGCCGATGATCGGCCAGCCGGCGTCGGTCAGGGCGGCGCGGATCGCCAGCATGAGAATAGCACCCGGCAGGAGCATCAGGATGACGTCGCCGGTGGCGAGGCCATGGCCGCGCACCCGCCGCCAGCCGATCAGGGCGAGCGCTTCCAGCACGACCAGGACCAGGATCAGGTCAATCACCCGGCCGCTTGCGAACAGCGCCGCCATGGCGGCCTCAGGCGCCGGAGAAGGGCGCGTTGAGCTGGACGATCGTGTAGTTCAGGAAGGCGGCGAAGCTGACCCAGAGGAGGTAGGGCACGAGCAGCCAGCCGGCGGCAGGCGCGATCCGGCCGAGCGCCAGGATCAGCGCCAGGATGGAGAGCCACAGGAAGCCGACCTCGGCCAGCGCCAGGTCCGGCCGGTGCCAGCCGAAGAACAGCCAGCTCCACAAGACGTTCAAGGCGCCGTTGAGCGCGAACAGGACGATGATGCGCTGCCGCTCTACGCCGCGTTGCGCGTGCCGCCAGGCGATGACGCCGGCGAGCGCGGCCAGCGCGTAGATGACCGTCCAGACCGGCCCGAATAGCCAGTCCGGCGGCTGCCAGGAGGGCTTGTTGAGAGCCTGGTACCAGGGGCCGATATCGGTCGCGAGGCCGCCCACGATCGCCACCAGAAGGGCCGCCCCAGCCGCAGCCAGGACCGGCCGCCACAAGCGGCGCCGGCCTTGGCTCATGCCGAGACCAGGCCGGTCAGGTGGGCGAGGTTCTTGCAAAAGATCCGGACATGGGCGAGCGGCCGGCCCATGACCAGGCGCTTGTTCATGTAGGCATCGAAGGTCAGCTTCTGGACGTCGACGTCGCGGCAGATGCTGACGAAGCGCTCGCGCCGCTGGTCGCTGCCGTACCAATAGCGCTGCATCAGGCCGAGGATCCAGAAGACCTGGCCATGGGCGCGCATGAACCGGCGGCGCGCCAGGCGCAGGCTGCGGGCATCGCCGGTGGCGAGCGCCGTTTCGACCGCCTCGGCCGCGAGGCGCCCGCCCAGCATGGCGTAGTAGATACCCTCGCCGGAGGCCGGGGCGACGACGCCGGCGGCGTCGCCGGCCAGGACCACGTCGTGGCCGTTGTCCCAGCGGCGCAGCGGGCGGAGCGGGATGGGCGCGCCTTCGCAGCGCAGCGTCTCGGCATCGGCGAGGCCAGCGGCGGCGCGCAAGGCGGCGACCGAGCCCTTCAGCGAGCGGCCCTTATGGGCGGTGCCGATGCCGACGCTGGTGGTCTCGCCATGGGGGAACACCCAGCCGTAGAAATCGGGCGACAAGGCGCCCTGGTAGTAGACGTCGCAGCGCGCCTTATCGAAGGCGGCGGCGCTGCCGGCCGCGGGCGAGCGGATGATCTCGTGATAGGCGAACACGAACGGCACGCGCTCGGCGGCCGGCATGGCCTGGCGCGCGACCTGGGAGACCGCGCCATCGGCGCCGATCACGTAGCGGGCGCGGATCCGCACCGGCGCCGGCCGCTTGGCGCCGGCTGGCTGATAGGCCAGGACCGCGCCGCCGTCAGCCGTCCGCTCGAGCTGCTCGAAGCTGCCGGTCCGGCGCTCGGCGCCAGCCGCCTCCGCCCGGCCGCGCAGCCATTCGTCGTAGTGCTCGCGATCGACCATGCCGACGAAGCCGCCCTCGATCGGGATGTCGACCGTGCGATCGGAGGGCGCCACCATCCGGGCCGAGGTCACCTGCGCCACCAGCTGGCTCTCGGGGATCCCGAATTCCTCGATCAGCCGGGGCGGGATGGCGCCGCCGCAGGGCTTGATCCGGCCGGCGCGGTCGAGCAGCAGCACCTTGTGCCCGCGCCGCGCCAGATCGGCGGCGGCGGTGGCGCCGGCCGGCCCGCCGCCGACGATGGCGGCGTCAAAGATCTCGAGCGCGCTCATGAGGTGACCCTTGCTGCGAGCTTGCCGAAGGGGGGCTGCGGCGGCCGGGCCGCCGGCTGGCCGGCGAGGCCCCGGCCGACCCGGACGGCGAGGCCGGCCGAGAGCAGGAACAGGGCGGCCTCGGCCGCGAACACGAGCGCATAGGCGCTGCCCGGCGCGGCCAGGACATGGCGGGCGAGATCGGCTGCGACCGTGCCGGCCAGGCCGCCCAGGCCGAAGGCGACCGCCTGGGCCGCCCCCCAGAGGCCGAGCCGGATGCCTTCCTGCTCGGCGCGGCCGGCGCCGGCCAGGCCCATCATCGAGCCGATTGCCGCAACCGCGTAGGCGCCATTGGCGACGCCCAGGGCAAAGACCGAGCTTTGCAGCGGCCAGGCCGGGCCGACCAAGCCGGCCAGCGCCAGGCTGGCCAGGGCCGCGGCCGAGGCGAGGCAGCCGGTGATCGTCCAAAAGCGCATCGAGCCCAGCCGCGGCCCGCCAATGGCGCTGCCGGCCAGGCCGACCAGGAGCATGCCCAGGAACACGCCGCCATGCTGCAGCCCGGCGAGCTTGGTCGACTGGCCGGGCGTGTAGCCGAAGGCGGCACCGGCGAACGGCTCCAGGATCAGGTCCTGGGCGCTGTAGGCCAGCATCGAGATGAACACGAAGATCGCGAAGCGGCGCGCCTCCGGCTCGGCCCAGACCTGGGCCAGGGCCTGGCGGAAGCGACCGCGCTCGGCCGGCTGGGGCAAAGCGGGCGCCGGCGCCGCGCTCGCGGCATGGCCCTCGACCCGGTAGAGGGCGAGCAGCGCGACCACGAGGGCGAGGCCGGCCACGGCCGCCACCACCGCGACCAGCCGGCTCGGCGAATAGGGATCGAGCAGCTGGCCGGCGACCGTCGCGGTGACCGCGAAGCCGGCGATCATCATCAGCCAGACAATGGTCGCGGCGGCGGCGCGCCGGGCCGGCGCCACCCGCTTGGCGAGCAGCGCCAGGAGCGAGGTGCCGGCGGCGCCGACGCCCAGGCCGATCAGGCTGAAGGCGACGAGGCCGAGCAGAATGCCGCCGACGCGGTTGCTGGCGAGCCAGACGGTCGCGAGGGCTGCCAGCACGCCGCCCAGCGCCAGCACCACCATGCCGCCCAGGATCCAAGGCGTGCGGCGGCCGCCGACATCCGAGCCATGGCCGAGCCGCGGCCGGAGCAGCTGGATGGCGTAGTGCCAGCCGACCAGAAGGCCCGGCAGGGTCGCCGGCAAGGCCAGCTCGACCACCATGACGCGGTTCAGGGTCGAGGTCGCCAGGACCACGATGGCACCGAGCGCGGTCTGCACCAGGCCCAGCCGGACGATGCCCACCCAGCCGAGCGGCGCCGGCATCATGCGCCGGCCGCCGGCAACAGGCTGATCGCGCAGGCGGCGCCCAGCATGCCGAGGACGTAGAGGCTGGTGCCGGTGGCGTTGTACCAGGGCGCCAGCTCGCGCGGCTGCCGCAGGAGCTTGACCATGAGCAGACCCTGGATCGCCAGGAGCAGGGCCACGGCCGCGGCGTGGTAGGGCTGCTGCCAGGCGATCAGGAGGCCGACCACCACGACCTGCGGCAGGGCCATGACCAGGCAGGCGACCCGGACCGCGCGCTCGATGCCGAGCCGGACCGGCAGGGAGCCGATCCCGGTGCGCCGGTCGCCCTCGACCGACTTGAAGTCGTTGAGGGTCATGATGCCATGGGCGCCGAAGCTGTAGAGGGCGGCCAGCACCAGGATCCGCCAGTCCGGCAGGCCGGCCGCCATGATCGCGGCGCCGGTGAACCAGGGCAGGCCCTCGTAGCAGATCGCGACCGCGCTGTTGCCCCACCAGCCATTGCGCTTCAGCCGGAGCGGCGGCGCGCTGTAGGCCCAGGCCAAGGCGAGGCCGAACACGGCTGCGCCGAAGCCCCAGGGGCCCAGCAGCGTGGCGACCGCGAGCGACAGGAGGGTCCAGGCGCCGGCGATGTAGAAGCCCCAGCGGCCAGGCACCCGGCCCGACGGGATCGGCCGGTTCGGCTCGTTGATCGCGTCGACATGGCGATCGAACCAGTCGTTGACCGCCTGGCTGGTGCCGCAGACCAGCGGCCCGGCCAGCAGCACGCCCGCCAGGATGACCGGCCAGCGCTCATGGACCGGCAGCCCCGACGAGACGATGCCGCAGGCGAACGCCCACATCGGCGCGAACCAGGTGATCGGCTTGAGAAGTTCGACGACCGCGGTCAAAGTGGGAGGCGTCCCCGAGCGCATTGGCGAACGAGGCTGTAGAGTATCTTTGACGGTCAGGACCGTCAATCTTGCTTTACAGTTGGTGGCTGGATTGACCGGCAAATCGAGACCGATCGCCGGCCGGGACAGCGCCGGCTGGCGGCCGTCCGCCTAACCGGTGGTTGAGCTTCCCGCCCGCCCGGCTATTTCTCGCCCTGCATGGCGAGGTCGCCCAGGCCGTAGCGGCGCAGCTTGACGTACAGGCTCTGCCGGCTGAGGCCGAGCATCTCGGCGGCCGAGGCCCGGTTGTCGCCGCTCAGCTCGAGCGCTGCTTCGATGCACAAGCGCTCGATCACGTCGGTGGTCTCGCGCACCAGATCCTTGAGCGGCACCCGGCCGACCAGCTCGGTCAGCTGCTGGACCGAGCGCGGCAGCCGATGGCTGGTGCGCGGCTCGGGCGTCAGCCGGCGGTCGACATTGCGGATCGTGAAGCCGTAGCAGGGTTGGTCGCCGGTCACCGCGACGGCCGAGATCTCGACGCTCGCGGTGGCGCCATACTCGCCGCGCAGGCTGGTCGCGAACAGCCAGACCGAGCCATGCTGGCGCAGATTGGCCAGCAGCACGCTCAGATCCACGCCCGGCCGGCCGAGCCAGCGTTCCAGCGATTCGCCCTGGACCTGATGCTCGTTGGCGACCTGGACCAGCTCGAGGAAGGCGGCATTGGCGGTGATCACCCGGCCATCGGCGCCGGTCACCACGAAGCCGTCCGGAGCGAGCTCGACGAAGCGCAAGAGCTTCGACTTGGTGCGCGAGATGATCGCGGCGTCGGCATCGGCCTCGAGCGGCGCCAGGCGGATCAGGAACAGCGCCGTCTGCTCCTGGCGGAACAAGGAGGCCGTGACCAGGAACTGGTGCTGATGGTCGGCGAGGCGGGCGCGGATCTCGTCGGCCCGACCGCTGGCGCGGACCTCGCGCAGGAGCGAGCGCAAGGCAGCGCTGCTCTCGTCGTCGAAGCCATCGGGAAACAGCCGGCCGGCCAGGCGCGGCGCATGCGCGCCCAAGAGCTGGCTGGCCGCGGGATTGGCCTCGACCACCTTCAGGCTCTCGGCATCGACGATCAGGACCGCATCCGAGGAGATCTGGAACAAGAGGCGGTAGCGGGTCTCGACATGGCGCAGGCGGGAATAGTCGCGCTCGATCGACTGCTGGGCATCGACCAGCCGCTGCTGCAAGGCGGCAATCGCGCGCAGGTCGCGGCCGACCGCCAGCACGCTGCCGGCGCGGCCGACCTGGACCGCGGCGTAGAGGATCGGGACATCCGGGCCGCTGACGGCGGGATGGTTGATCTGGCGCCAGCGAGGGGTCGCCTTCGAGGCGGCATCGGCCAGAAGATCGCGGACCTTCGGCCTGGTCTCCTCGGTCACGGTGGCGACCCAAGGCTTGCCGATCCAGGTCCGGTAGCCGGCCAGCGCCATGTCCTCGCCATCGACCGCCAGATCGCGGATCACGCCCTCGCGGTCGATGATCAGCGCGATGTCGGAGGCTGCAGCGATCAGGGCAGCTGCGTCCTCAGCGTCCAGATCGCCGAGCGAGGTCTTCGCTGCCCGAAACTGCTTCACCGCTGCCGCGCCTTTCTGTGCTCAATGCTGCCGCGCAATGCCTTCCCCGACGCGGCGCTGCCCTCAGCGATGCTTGGCCAATAGATCGAGAAGATTATGCGCCTGGATGACCGCCTGGCGGCCATCCGACGCGGTCGCGTCGGCGCCGACCTTGGCGACCAGCTCAGGATGATCGATAAAAATCGGCCCGCCCACCAGCACCCCGACGCCGCGATTGCGGGAGGTCCGGCGGACCGCCCGGATCGACTGCGCCAGATGGTCGAAGCTGGGTGCGCAGCTGACCGACAGGCCGATCACGCTGAACCATTTCGTGCGCGCGATGCCGGCCAGCTCGGCGGTCGACTTGATCGGGCCGCTCCAGACGTCCCAGCCGGCGCGCCGGAAGAACTCGGCGACCATGACCAGGCCGAACGAGTGCTGCTCGCCGGGCACCGGCACCAGGAGCGCCCGCAGCCCATGGGTCTTGCGCGCGACCTCGTCCTGGAAGGCCGGGCTCAGCGCGCGCAGCAGATCGTGCAGCCGGCCCAAGGCCAGCGTGACTTGCGCGAAATCGCACAGATCCTCTTTCCAGAGATCGCCCAGACGGCGCGCCACCGGAGTCAGGAGATCGAGGTAGAGGTTCTCGATCGCCATGCCGCGCTGGCGCACGCCGTCGACGAACTGGTCGACCTCGAGGTCGCTCCGGGCCAGGACCAGATCCGCGAGGCGGATGATGTCGGCCTGGCTCGCCTCGATCAGGGGCGCTCGCGCCTGCGCCTGCGCGAGCGCGGCCGCGCGGCCGCTCAGGACCAGGCGCGGAATCACCTCCGCCTCGATCGTGCGCACCAGGCGGCCCAGCCACAGCCCAGGATCGTCCGGACGGGCCAACGCGACCGGACGGACGCCCCGCAGCGGCTCTGCGGCAACCTCTTCCGCCTGCTCCCATCCCCGGGCGACGACTCGCTGTCTCGAGTCTGTCATTCTTCGCCTCCCACACGAGCGACCCGAGCTTACACCCAAGGGAGCGGATATCTCAACTTCGACACGATCGAGAGCGGTCATTTTACGGCCCTGTCATGGCCTGCGGCCCGACGCGATCTGTCCAGGCAATAAATCGTCGCCCTGCCCCGATGTCAATCCGGATTGACGTTGAGTTAGGTTGACACCCCCCCGGCGGCGCGACTAGATTCGGCCCAAGTAGCAGGCGCACAGGGGGCCCAAGGGGCAATGCCTCAATTTCGCAACCAGACCGGTCGAGCTGCGCCGCTCTATACCGCCGAGCAAAGGCGCCGGCGTGATGGCTCAGCCTGGACGCTGGTGCAAGGGATCCTGGCGCCGGTCCAGTTCGTGGTCTTCCTGGTCAGCCTCGGCTTGGTCCTGCGCTATCTGGCGACCGGCGAGGGGCTGGCGATCGCCAATGCTTCGATCGTCGCCAAGACCCTGGTGCTCTACACCATCATGATCACCGGCTCGATCTGGGAGAAGGTCGTGTTCGGGCGCTATCTGTTCGCCCCGGCCTTCTTCTGGGAAGACGTGGTCAGCATGCTGGTGCTGGCGCTGCACACCGCCTATCTGGCGGCGCTCGCCACCGATGCCCTGCCGCCGACCCAGCTGATGCTCCTGGCGCTCGCCGCCTATGCCAGCTACGTCGTCAACGCCGCCCAGTTCCTTGTGAAGCTGCGCGCCGCCAGGCTCAGCCAGCCGGCGCCGGCCATGTCCGACGCGCTCGGGCTGGCGCGATGAGCACCGCCGCCACCTTGTGCGCCCCGCCCGCGATCCTGCGCGAGCGCGGCCAGCACGAGGTCTTCTGCGGCCTGACCGGCATCATCTGGCTGCACCGCAAGATCCAGGACGCGTTCTTCCTGGTGGTCGGCTCGCGCACCTGCGCCCATCTGATCCAATCCGCCGCCGGGGTCATGATCTTCGCCGAGCCGCGCTTTGCCACCGCGATCATCGGCGAGCGCGACCTGGCGGGCCTGGCCGACGTCAATGACGAGCTCGACCGGGTGGTCGGCCGGCTCCTGGAGCGGCGGCCCGACATCCGCCTCCTGTTCCTGGTCGGCTCCTGCCCGTCCGAGGTGATCAAGCTCGATCTCGGCCGCGCCGCGGAGCGCCTGTCGAAGAGCTTCGCGCCCAAGGTCCGGGTGCTGAACTATTCCGGCAGCGGCATCGAGACGACCTTCACCCAGGGCGAGGACGCCTGCCTGGCGGCCCTGGTGCCGGAGCTGCCGGCGGCGCCTGAGAGCGCCGGCCCGGCGTTGCTGGTGGCCGGCGCCCTGGCCGACGTGGTCGAGGACCAGCTGGCGCGGCTGTTCAGCGACCTTGGCGTCGGGCCGGTGCGGTTCCTGCCGGCGCGCCGCGCCGATGATCTGCCGCCGGTCGGGCCCGACACCCGCGTCCTGCTCGCCCAGCCGTTCCTGGCCGAGACCGCGCGGGCGCTGGAGCAGCGCGGCGCCCAGATCCTGACCGCCCCCTTCCCGCTCGGCGTCGAGGGCACCACCCGCTGGCTCGAGGCGGCCGCCGAAGCCTTCGGCCGGCCAGCCAGCCTGGTCCAGACGGTCACCGAGCCGGCCCGGCAGCGGGCGGCGCGGGCGCTCGGCCGGTATCGCGAGCTGCTCGCCGGCAAGCGGGTCTTCCTGTTCCCGGACTCCCAGCTCGAGCCGCCGCTCGCCCGGTTCCTGGCGCGCGAGCTGGACATGCAGCTGATCGAGGTCGGCACGCCCTATTTGCACAAGCAGCATCTGGCGGCCGAGCTGGCGCTGCTGCCGGCCGGCACGCGCATCGCCGAAGGCCAGCATGTCGAGAACCAGCTCGATCGCTGCCGGGTCGCCAAGCCCGATCTGGTGGTCTGCGGCCTTGGCCTCGCCAACCCGCTCGAGGCGGAAGGCTTGACCACCAAATGGTCGATCGAGCTGCTGTTCACGCCGATCCAGGGCTACGAGCAGGCGGCCGATCTGGCCGAGCTGTTCGCGCGGCCTCTGATCCGGCGCACCCGGCTGGTGGCCTAGGCCGATGGAGCTCACGGTCTGGACCTACGAAGGACCACCCCATGTCGGGGCCATGCGGATCGCGACCGCGATGGAGGGCGTGCATTACGTGCTGCACGCGCCGCAGGGCGACACCTATGCGGACCTGCTGTTCACGATGATCGAGCGGCGCGCCAAGCGGCCGCCGGTGACCTACACCACGTTCCAGGCGCGCGACCTCGGCAGCGACACCGCCGAATTGTTCCAGACCGCGGCGCGCGAGGCCTATGAGCGCTTCCGGCCGGCGGCGATGCTGGTCGGCGCCTCCTGCACGGCCGAGCTGATCCAGGACGATCCGGGCGGGCTCGCCAAGGCGCTGAACCTGCCGATCCCGGTCGTGCCGCTGGAGCTGCCGGCCTATCAGCGCAAGGAAAACTGGGGCGCGGCCGAGACCTTCTATCAGATGGTGCGCGCGCTGGCCGGTCCGGCCGTGCCGCCGCCCGGCAGCCAGCGGCCAGCACGGCCGGCTGGCCAGGCCGCGCGCTGCAACGTGCTCGGGCCGACCGCGCTGGGCTTTCGCCACCGCGACGACGTGGCCGAGGTCAAGCGCCTGCTGGACCGGCTGGGCGTGCAGATCAACGTCCTCGCCCCCTGGCAGGCGACCCCGGCCGATCTGGCGCGCCTCGGCGAGGCGGATTTCAACATCGTGCTCTATCCGGAGATCGCGCAGCAGGCGGCCAGCTGGCTGCAGCGCAGCTTCGGCCAGCCGATGGTGACCACGGTGCCGATCGGGGTCGGCGCCACCACCGACTTCATCCGCGAGGTCGCCGCGCTGGCGGGCGTCGCGCCCGAGCCGGCGCTGGCCGGGCCCGAGCTGCGCCTGCCCTGGTACTCGCGCTCGGTCGATTCGACCTACCTGACCGGCAAGCGGGTGTTCATCTTCGGCGATGCCACCCATGCCGTGGCGGCGGCCCGGATCGCGGCCGAGGAGCTGGGCTTCGCCGTGGTCGGGCTGGGCACCTACAGCCGCGAGTTCGCGCGCGAGGTCCGGGCGGCGGCCAAGCGGCTTGAGCTCGAGGCGCTGATCACCGACGACTATCTCGAGGTCGAGGCGAAGATCGCCGAGCTGCAGCCCGAGCTGGTCCTGGGCACGCAGATGGAGCGCCATGTCGCCAAGCGCCTGGGCATCCCCTGCGCCCTGATCTCGGCGCCGATGCATGTCCAGGACTTCCCGGCGCGCTACTCGCCGCAGATGGGCTTCGAGGGCGCCAACGTGATCTTCGACGCTTGGGTCCATCCCCTGATGATGGGCCTGGAGGAGCATCTGCTCGGGATGTTCCGCGAGGATTTCGAGTTCCACGACGGTGCTGCTCCCTCCCATCTCGGCAGCCACGCGGCCTTGCCCGAGGCGCCGGTCCCGAGCCCGCAGCCGGCCAGGGATGCAGCCGTGGCCGCGCTCGCCTGGGCGCAGGACGCGGAGCTGGAGCTGAAGAAGATCCCGTTCTTCGTGCGCGGCAAGGCGCGCCGCAACACCGAGCGCTTCGCCAGCGAGCGCGGCGTCCAGACGATCACGGTGGAGACGCTGTACGATGCCAAAGCGCATTTCGGCCGCTGATCCGACGCCCGTGCGGGTGGTCGTCGTGACCCTCGACGGTCATCTGGCGAGCGCTGCCGAGCGGGCGGCGGCGAGCTTGCGCGCCGAATTGCCCGGCCTCGTCTTCGGCTTCCACGCCGCGGCCGAGTGGGCCGACGATCCGGCGGCCCTGGAACGGGCGCGCGCCGACATCGAGCGGGGCGACATCATCCTCGCGACCATGCTGTTCATGGAGGACCACATCCAGGCGGTCCTGCCCTGGCTGCAGGCGCGCCGCGAGCAGTGCGACGCCATGATCGGCTGCATGGCCGCGGGCGACGTGGTGCGCCTGACCAAGCTCGGCCGGTTCAGCATGGACGGCCAGCAGGGCCGCTTCGTCAGCCTCCTGAAGCGCCTGCGCGGCAGCAAGTCCAAGACCGAGAGCGCTGGCGCCCGGCAGATGGCGATGATCCGCCGCCTGCCCCGGATCCTGCGCTTCATCCCCGGCACGGCGCAGGATCTGCGCGCCTACTTCCTGACCCTGCAATATTGGCTGGCCGGCTCCGAGCAGAACGTCGCGGACCTGATCCGCTTCCTGATCGATCGCTATGCCGCCGGCCCGCGCCAGAGCCTGCGCGGCGGCTTCAAGGTGGGCGCCCCGGCCGACTATCCGGATGTCGGCGTCTACCATCCGCGCCTGGCCGGCCGGATCTCGGCCAGCGCCGCGAAGCTGCCGCGCCTGCAGCAGCGGCGCGGTCGGGTCGGCGTCCTGCTCATGCGCTCCTACGTCCTGGCGGGCGACACCGTCCACTATGACGGCGTGATCGCCGCGCTGGAGGCGCTCGGGCTGGAGGTCGTGCCGGCCTTCGCGAGCGGCCTGGATGCGCGGCCGGCGGTCGAGCAGTTCTTCTTCGAGCAGGGCCGGCCGTCGGTCGACGCGCTGCTCTCGCTGACCGGCTTCTCCCTGGTCGGCGGCCCCGCCTACAACGATGCCGGCGCCGCCGAGGCGATGCTGGCCGACCTGGATGTGCCCTACCTCGCCGCCCATGCGCTGGAGTTCCAGTCGCTCGAGCAGTGGCAGGGCTCGCCGCGCGGCCTGACCCCGATCGAGGCGACCATGATGGTCGCGATCCCGGAGCTGGACGGCGCCACCGGCCCGATGGTGTTCGGCGGCCGCAGCAACGAGGCTTCCGCCGACCGGGCGCGCGACAAGCGCCTCGACGACGAGCGGGCCGGCATGCTGGCGGCGCGGATCGCCCGGCTGATCGAGCTGCGCCGCACCGCGGCCGCCGAGCGCTGCCTCGCGATCGTCCTGTTCAACTTCCCGCCCAATGGCGGCGCGATCGGCACCGCGGCCTATCTGGGCGTGTTCGAATCGCTGCACAACACGCTCCGCGCGCTCAAGGCCGAGGGCTATGCGGTCGAGCTGCCGGCCTCGGTGGACGAGCTGCGCGAGCGGATCATCCACGGCAATGCCGAGCGCTTCGGCGCGGATGCCAATGTCCATGCCCGCATCCCGGCCGACGAGCATGTCCGCCACGAGCCGCATCTGGCCGAGATCGAGGCGCAGTGGGGCCCGGCGCCGGGCCGCCAGCAGAGCGATGGCGGCTCGATCTTCGTGCTGGGCGCCGCCTTCGGCAATGTCTTCGTCGGCGTCCAGCCGGCCTTCGGCTACGAGGGCGATCCGATGCGGCTCCTGTTCGAGCACAGCTTCGCCCCGACCCACGCCTTCGCCGCCTTCTACCGCTATCTGCGCCAGGACCTGCGCGCCCATGCGGTCCTGCATTTCGGGACCCACGGTGCCCTCGAGTTCATGCCAGGCAAGCAGGCGGGCATGTCGGCGGCCTGCTGGCCGGACCGGCTGATCGGCGATCTGCCCAACTTCTACCTCTATGCCGCCAACAA
>CADEGR010000017.1 GCA_902826935.1 uncultured Alphaproteobacteria bacterium
CCTCGGCCACGAAGAACGGCTGGGACAGGAAGCGCTGGATCTTGCGCGCCCGCGCGACCACGAGCTTGTCCTCCTCCGAGAGCTCGTCCATGCCCAGGATCGCGATGATGTCCTGCAGGCCCTTGTAGCGCTGCAGGGTTTCCTGGACCTGGCGGGCGACCCGGTAATGCTCCTCGCCGACCACGCCCGGCTCCAGGATCCGCGAGGTGGAGTCGAGCGGATCGACCGCCGGATAGATGCCCAGCTCGGCGATCTGGCGGGACAGCACGGTGGTCGCGTCCAGATGCGAGAACGCGGTCGCCGGCGCCGGGTCGGTCAGGTCGTCGGCCGGCACGTAGATCGCCTGGACCGAGGTGATCGAGCCCTTGTTGGTCGAGGTGATCCGCTCCTGCAGGCCGCCCATGTCGGTGCCCAGCGTCGGCTGGTAGCCGACCGCCGAGGGGATGCGGCCCAAGAGCGCCGAGACCTCGGAGCCCGCCTGGGTGAAGCGGAAGATGTTGTCGATGAACAACAGCGTGTCGGCGCCCTCGGCGTCGCGGAAATGCTCGGCCACGGTCAGGCCGGACAGAGCGACCCGGGCACGGGCGCCGGGCGGCTCGTTCATCTGGCCGTAGATCAGGGCGACCTTGGACTGGGTCATGTCCTCGAGGTTGATGACCCCGGACTCGATCATCTCGTGATAGAGGTCGTTGCCCTCGCGGGTGCGCTCGCCGACGCCGGCGAACACCGAGTAGCCGCCGTGCGCCTTGGCGACGTTGTTGATCAGCTCCATGATCAGCACGGTCTTGCCGACGCCGGCGCCGCCGAACAGGCCGATCTTGCCGCCCTTCGGGTAGGGGGTCAGCAGGTCGACGACCTTGATGCCGGTGACCAGCACCTCGGTCTCGGTCGACTGGTCGACGAACAGAGGTGCCGGCTGATGGATCGGCATGCGGATCTTGGCGTTGACCGGGCCGCGCTCATCGACCGGCTCGCCGATCACGTTCAGGATCCGGCCCAGGGTCTCGCGCCCGACCGGCACCGCGATCGGCTCGCCGGTGTCGATCACCTCCTGGCCGCGCATCAGGCCTTCGGTCGCATCCATGGCGATCGTGCGCACGGTCGACTCGCCCAGATGCTGCGCGACCTCCAGCACCAGGCGCTGGCCGCGGTTCTCGGTGTGCAGAGCGTTCAGGATCTCCGGCAGCTGGCCGTCGAACTGGACGTCCACGACGGCGCCCATCACCTGGGACACCTTGCCGGTCTGCACATTCTCTTGGTTGGTCGCCATCATGTTCCCTCGTCGAGACGGTCAGGTCGGATCGAGCGGGCCAGCCCGCTCAAAGCGCCTCGGCGCCCGAGATGATCTCGATCAGCTCTCTGGTAATCTGCGCCTGCCGGGTCCGATTGTAGGTCAGGGTCAGGCGGTGAATCATGTCGCCGGCATTGCGGGTGGCGCTGTCCATCGCGGTCATGCGGGCACCCTGCTCGCTGGCCGCGTTCTCGGTCAAGGCGCCATAGATCTGCACCGCCAGATTGCGCGGCAGGAGCTCCTTGAGGATGCTCTCCTCGTCCGGCTCGAACTCGTAGACCGCCGCCGCCTCGGCTGGCCCCGCCGCCTCGGCCGCGGCCGGCACCTCGACTGGGATCAGCTGGTGGAAGGTCAGGATCTGGGTGATCGCCGACTTGAACCGGTTGTAGACGATCTCGCAGCGGTCGAACTCGCCGGCCTCGAACATCCGCTCGACCCGCCGCGCGATCGCCAGCGCCTCGCCATAGGTCAGGCGGGTCCGGCCGACCCCTTCCATGGTCTCGACGATCAAGGAGCCGTATTCGCGGCGCAGCTGGTCGCGGCCCTTGCGGCCGACGCACAGGATCTTGACCTGCTTGCCGGCGGCCAGCAGCTCGGCGATCCGGCGCTTGGCGCCGCGCACGATCGAGCTGTTGAAGCCGCCGCACAGGCCGCGATCGGCGGTCGCCACGATCATCAGCACGACCTGCTGCTGGCCGCGGCCGGCGAGCAGAGGCGGCGCATTCTCGGCACCCGCCATGCCGATCGCGAGGTTGGTCAGCATATTTGCCATGCGCTCGGCGAACGGCCGCGCCGCCTCGGCCTGCTCCTGGGCACGCTTCAGCTTGGACGCCGCCACCAGCTTCATGGCGCTGGTGATCTTCTGGGTCTGCTTGACGCTGGCGATCCGGCCGCGCAGCTCCTTCAGGCTGGCCATGACAGATCCGCTATTGAGCGAAGCTGCTGGTGTAGCGCTCGACCAGCGCCTTCAGCTTCTGCTCGGAGCCCTCGCTCAAGGCGCCCTCGCTGCGGATCGCGGCCAGGATCTCGTCGCCGCTCGCCTTCAGCTCGTCGACCAGGCCGCGCTCGTAGCGGACCACGTCGGTCACCTTGATCTTGTCGAGATAGCCGTTCACCCCGGCATAGATCACGCCGACCTGCAGCTCGACCGGCATCGGCTGATACTGGCCCTGCTTCAAGAGCTCGGTCAGGCGGGCGCCGCGGTTCAAGAGCCGCTGGGTCGCGGCGTCCAGGTCCGAGGCGAACTGGGCGAACGCCGCCATCTCGCGATACTGCGCCAGCTCCAGCTTGATCTTGCCGGCGACCTGCTTCATCGCCTTGATCTGGGCGGCCGAGCCGACCCGCGAGACCGACAGGCCGACATTCACCGCCGGCCGGATGCCCTGGTAGAACAGATTGGTCTCGAGGAAGATCTGGCCGTCGGTGATCGAGATCACGTTGGTCGGAATGTAGGCCGAGACGTCGTTCGCCTGGGTCTCGACCACCGGCAGGGCGGTCAGCGAGCCCAGGCCGTTGTCCTTGTTCATCTTGGCCGCCCGTTCGAGCAGCCGTGAATGCAGGTAGAAGACGTCGCCCGGGAACGCCTCGCGGCCAGGCGGCCGGCGCAGCAGGAGCGACATCTGGCGATAGGCGGTCGCCTGCTTGGACAGATCGTCATAGACGATCAGGGCGTGCATGCCGTTGTCGCGGAAGAACTCGCCCATGGTGCAGCCGGCATAGGGCGCCAGGAACTGCAAGGGCGCCGGCTCTGAGGCGGTGGCGGCAACCACGATGCAATATTGCATGGCGCCGTGGTCTTCCAGCAGCTTCACGACCTTGGCGACCGAGGAGCGCTTCTGGCCGATCGCGACGTAGATGCAGTAGAGCTTCTTGCTCTCGTCGTCGCCCTGGTTGACGGCCTTCTGATTGATGAAGGCGTCGAGCGCGATCGCGGTCTTGCCGGTCTGCCGGTCGCCGATGATCAGCTCGCGCTGGCCGCGGCCGATCGGGATCAGGCTGTCGATCGCCTTCAGGCCGGTCTGCATCGGCTCGTGCACCGAGCGGCGCGGGATGATGCCGGGCGCCTTGACCTCGACCAGGCGGCGCTCGTCCGCCTCGATCGGGCCCTTGCCGTCGATCGGATTGCCGAGCGGATCGACCACCCGGCCGAGCAGGCCGCGGCCGACCGGCACGTCGACGATCGACTTGGTCCGCTTGACCGTGTCGCCTTCCTTGATGTGCCGGTCATCGCCGAAGATCACGATGCCGACATTGTCCGTCTCGAGGTTGAGCGCCATGCCGCGCGTGCCGTCCTCGAACTCGACCATCTCGCCGGCCTGCACCTCGTCGAGGCCGAACACGCGGGCGATGCCGTCGCCCACGGACAGCACCTGGCCGACCTCGGTGACCTCCGCCTCCGTGCCGAAATTGGCGATCTGCTCTTTCAGGATCGACGAAATCTCGGCGGCGCGAATATCCATCAGGCAGTCCCCTTCATCGCCAGCTCGAGCTGGTGCAGTTTGGTCTTGAGCGAGGCATCGATCATGCGCGAGCCGACCCGCACCACCAGCCCGCCAAGCAGGCTCGGATCGACCTGCGTCGTCACCGCCACCTGCCTGCCGACCGCCTTGCTGACCTGGGCGCGGAGCGCCTCGATCTGCGCGTCGGCCAGTGGCGTGGCGGAGATCAGCTGGGCCGACGCCTCACCCTTGTGCTCGGACAGCATCGCCTGGAAGGCGGTGATGATCTGCGGCAGCGCGAACAGCCGGCGCTTGGTGGCGACCACGCCCAGGAAACGGCGCGTCAGCGGGGCGAAGGCGACCTTCTCGGCGACTGCTGCCAAGGCCCGGCTCTGCTCGTCGCGGGTCAAGACCGGGCTGCGGATCAGGCGCAGCAGATCGGAGCTTTCGGCGATCAGCTGCTGCAAGCCGCGGAGGTCGCCATCGACCTGGTCAAGCTGGTCCTGGTCGCGGGCGAGCTCGAACAGCGCAATGGCGTAGCGCCCGGCCAAACCCGACGCCTCGGCTGATGCTGCAGGCAATCTGACGCTTCCCTGGTTGGCGGCCGTTCGATGGGCGCTGAAAACCTCGGATTTGCTAGGGCTTTGCCTTAGCGTGGCTCGAATAACATAGCGGTCATGGGCACGCAAGACGCCAACCGGTCGCAGCCCTTGCGGCCGGGCGGGGAGCCCGCGGCCAGGCTCAGGCCGCCACCGCCGGCAACGCGCCCAAGAGCAGGGTGACCCGGCCGAGGCCAAGCTGCTGCCCCGGCAGGATCGGGCTCGGCCGGAAGCGCGCCAGCGGCTGGTCGTCGAGCCAGGTGCCATTCAGCGAGCTCAGATCCTCGAGGCACAGCTGGCCGTCGAGCAGACCCAGCCGGCAGTGGCGCCGCGACACGCTGGCATCGTCGACCACCAGCTCCGCCAGGGCCGGATGGCGGCCGATCACGACGCCGAGCGGGCTCGCCCGCAGCAGCGCCAGATCGAGCCGCAGGCGGATCCGGTTGCCGAGGCCATCCGCCCCTTCCAGGCTCCAGCCCGGACCAATGCCGCGCTCGCGGACCAGCTCGGTGCGCGCGCTCATGGCGGATCGCCCGTCAGCGGGGCCGGCGGGTCCTGGCGGCGCTCCCGCCGCAGGGCGGTCTGCGCCAGGGCGGAGGGCGGCGTGGCGCCTTTGGCCGCCTGCAGCAGGCCGGCCACGGTGCAGCTATGGGCGCCCAGCCGGAGCGGCTCCTGCGCGCCGACGAAGGTCTGGCGGACCGGCCGCCAGGCCTCGCCAGGCGCGCCGTCGCGCTGGCGCCGGCCCTGCCGCCAGGTGCCGGTGACGCTGCCGCAGTCGGTCAGGTAGTAGCGGCCGTCGGCGGTGACCACCAGCTCGGCGTGGTAGGGCGCGACCGAGGGCTCCGCGATCATCAGATCGGCGGCCGGGTTGCGGCCGATGATCAGGGTCCTCATGGCGATCCGCCCGGCCCGCGCGCCACCGGCCGCTCGTCGAGCAGGTCGGGCGGCTGGTTGGCCTGCAGCTGGTTGTTGCCGAGGCTGGCCCGGCTGGTCGCCGCCAGCTCGATGCCGTGGCCGCGGTTGCGCAGGATCTGGTTGCCCTCGAGGCTGGCCCGGCTGCCGGCGGCCAGCCGGATGCCAGGCCCGCCATTCTCGGTGATCAGATTGTCGCCGAGCGTCACTTCGCCGCCCGCCTCGACCAGCACGCCGGCGCCGCGGCTGCCCTGGATGCGGTTGCCCTCGATCCGGCCGGCGCCGGGGCTGCGGGCGTGGATGCCGGCCGCCCCGGCCTGCTCGATCCGGTTGTCGACGATCGCCGGCACCGCGCCGCTTTGGAGCTCGATCGCCGGGCCCAGGCTCGCGGCGATCAGATTGCCCTCGATCCGGCTGTCCGCGCCCTCCATCAGCAGGATCGGGCCGCTCGCCTGGAGCCGGTTGGTCTGGATCGCGGGCGAGGCGCCGCCGCGCAGGGTCAGGCTCGGCCCCGCGATCCGCCGCAGATCGTTGTCGCGCAGCTCGCCCCGGCCGCCGGCGGTCCACAAGATGCCCTGGCCGTCCTCGATGACATTGCCGCGCAGCACCGGGGCGGCCCCCTGGCGGATCCAGACCGCCGGCCGGCCGCGGCTCTGGATCCGGCTCGCCTCCAGGCGCAGGTCGCCGTCCAGGACCAGGCAGGCGGCCGGCTCGCCCGTCGCCGGGGCGGCCAGCTCGAAGGCCAGTCCGAGCACCTCGCCGCCGCGCCCGCTCGCGGTCAGGCAGGGCTGGCCGGCGGGCGGCGCCACCACCGGCCGGGCGCTCATGTCCCGGGCCACCAGCCGGACCTTGCCGCTCACGGCCAGGCTCTCGGCGTAGCGGCCGGCCGCGATCCGGATGACCGCCCCTGGCCCCGCCCGGCGCAGCGCGTCGCCGATGCTCGCGGCATCGCCGCCGCCGGCCGGGTCGACCAGCCAGTCGGTCTTGAGGTGGCGCTGGTACCAGGGCTGGCCGAGCAGCCAGGCGCCGCCGGCAAGCAGCAGGAGGACGGCCAGCCAGCCCAGGCCCGGGCGGAGCGCTCGCCGGGGCTGGGCCAAGGCCGGGGGCGATGCGGCGGCGGCCAGGGGCAAGGCGGCCTCGGCGGCCGGGCGGCGCTCGACCAGCACGGTCGGCGGATAATCGTCCAAGGCCGCGTCGGCCAGGCGCTCGGCCGACGCCGGCTCGGCCGGGCGGCCAGGGGCCTGGGTGGCCGGCCGCAGCAGGCTCCGCCAGGCCGCCATGTCGGCTGGCCGTGCGGCGGGCGCCAGCGCCAGGCCGAGGGTCAGCGCTTGCGCCAGGCCCGGATCGCCGAGGCTCGGCAGCGGCGCCAGCGCCGCGCCAGCGAGGCGGGCTGGCGCCGGCGGTGGCGGCAGGCCGATCAGCGCCCGGTAGCCGAGCGCCGCCAGGCCATACACATCGGTCCACGGCCCCTCGGCCTGGCCTTCGCCATATTGCTCCGGCGCGGCGAAGCCGTCGGTGAGGCGGCTGTGGCGGGTCGGCGGCGCGCTCAGCAAGGCCGCCGCGTCGAAATCGACCAGCACCGGCTGGCCGTCGCCGCGCATCATGATGTTGCCCGGCTTGACGTCGCGGTGCAGGAAGCCGGCGGCGTGGACGGTGCCGAGCGCGTCGGCCAAGGCGCTCAAGAGGGCCTGCAGGCGGCGCTCCTCGAGGGGGCTCGCCCGGGCGCGCAGCCAGCGCTCGAGCGGCAGGCCCTCGATCAGCTCGAGCACCAGGACGCCGCCCGCCAGGCTGGCCTCGTGGCGGATCAGCTTGACCACGCTCGGATGGTCGATCATCGCCAGGATCTCGGCTTCCTGCTCGATCCTGGCGGCGTCCTCGGACCATTTGAGGAACACCGGCTCGCCGGTCGCGCCGTCCTGGGCCGGGCCGCGGCCGCGCCGCGCATCGGGCATGGCGCCGCCGACCAGCCGATAGCGGCTCGGAATCAACGCCGGCAGCGGTGGCGCGCCTGCCGGCGGCGGCGCTGCCGCACCCTCGATGACCAATCCGCTCCTCCCGCCGACCCGGGCGCCGCCCCGGCCGGCCATCTGCCCTTGGCAGTTCTGCATTCAGGTATAGTTCATGGTGCAAGCGGCTACACTAGCCTTTTGGCCGCGCCCGCGCGGACCCCTGGCTCAACGCGTCACGCCGGCGCAGCGTGCCCGCGGCCAGGCGGCCGCCATTGCCGGCGGAGAGACAGCATGCAGGCCATTGGCCGGGTCGTGATCCTTGCGCTGCTGCTGAGCAGCTGCAACTACGCCACCAGCACCACCTACCGCGCCAGCGAGGTCGGCCGGCCGATCGAGACCGAGCAGGCGCGGGTGATCTCGGCCCGGATCGTGCGGATCGCGGGCGAGGCCAACGCGGTCGGCCCGCTCGCCGGCGGCGCGGTCGCGGCGACCACCACCGGCGCCTTCACCCGCGGCCGCAATGCCGGCTTGCTGGCGCTCCTGGCCGGTCTGGTCGGCGCCGGGGCGGGCTATGTCGCCCAGGCGCAGCTGAGCAATCGCGAAGGCATCGAATATGTCCTCGAGGTGCCGGACGGCCGGACCATCACCCTGGTCCAGAACCGGGCCCGCAACGAGCCGCCGATCGCGGCTGGCACGCCGATCCTGATCCAGGGCAGCGGCCGCTACGCCCGGGTGATCGTGGACCCGACCTACGCACCGCCCGCGCCCGCGCCCGCACCGGCGCCATCACCCTCGGGCGGCGCGCCGAGTGCCGCCTTGCCGGCGCCGGCCCATTTGCCGGCGGCCGCCTAGCCGACCGATCGGACCCCAAAGACGCTCGCCCGAACCTCGACAGCGGCGGTCCGCCAGCCTATGTGGTCAGCTGGAGGTTCGCGCATGCGCAAGCTGCTTGCTGGATTGCTGTTGGCCGGCACGGTGACCTGGAGCGCCGAGGCCGCGACGCCCTCGGCCTATGACTTCACGTTCACCTCGATCGAGGGCGAGCCCTTGCCGATGGCCAAGTTCACCGGCCATCCGGTCCTGGTGGTCAACACCGCCTCCTTGTGCGGCTTCACCTATCAATATGCCGGCCTGCAGACAGTTTGGCAGCGCTACCGGCAGCAGGGCCTGGTGGTGCTGGGCGTGCCGTCCAATGATTTCGGCGACCAGGAGCCCGGCCAGGAAACCGAGATCAAGCATTTCTGCGAGACCAATTTCGATATCGACTTTCCCATGACGACCAAGCAGCCGGTGCGCGGCGCCGACGCCCATCCATTTTTCCAGCATGTGGTCGCGACCTTGGGTGCCGGTGCGGCGCCGCGCTGGAACTTCCACAAATATCTGGTCGACGGCACGGGCAAGCTGATCGGCGCCTGGCCGTCCTCGGTCGAGCCGACCTCGGCCGAGATCACCGACGCGATCGAAGCGGCGCTGCGCTAAGCTCGCAGGCGCGGCCGGCGCAACCAGCGCCGGCGCCATCAGGAGGCGGGCCAGGGCGGCAGGCCAAGGGAGGCAGGCGATGAGCCAGGATCCAACCGTGCTGCCGCGGGATCTGCCGGCGCCAGAAGACGATGGCGCCTGCGACCATCTGCTCGATCAGCCGCTGCCCAGCCTGGCGCTGCCGTCGTCCCAGGGCGGCACGGTCGATCTGGCCGGCCTGGCCGGCCGCAGCGTGGTGTTCTGCTTCCCGCGCGCCGCGCAGCCGGGCGTGCCGATGCCGGCCGATTGGGATCAGACGCCGGGCGCCCGCGGCTGCACGCCGCAGGCGGCTGCCTTCCGCGACCACTATGACGACATCCGGGCGTTGCATGCCGGCCTGTTCGGCCTGTCGACCCAGACCGCGGTGCAGCAGGGCGAGATCGCGACCCGGCTGCAGCTGCCGTTCCCGCTGCTGAGCGACAGCGCGCTGGCCTTCGCCACCGCCTTGCGTCTGCCGGTGTTCGAGCAGGCCGGCCAGCGCATGATCAAGCGGCTGACCTTGATCATTGCCGATGGCCGGATCGAGAAGGTGTTCTACCCTGTGTTTCCACCGGATCTGAATGCCGAGGAGGTCGTGGTCTGGCTGCTGGCGCATCCGCGCCGGCCGCTCGAGACCTAGCCGCCTTGGCCAGCTGCACCAGAGCGCGCCCGATGGCGGCCGCGGCGAATTTAGCCCTGCCCGGCTGGCGCGAATGGCTTATGATCGGCGCGACACAAGCGGATGGTGGTCGTGGGCGCGCCAAGGCGCCGGGGATGTGCGGGTGATTGTTGGTTGGTTGCGCTGGAACGTGGTGCTGGCCCTGCTGCTGGCCGGCTCGTTGGCCATGGCGGCCGACAATGGCAAGCCGCTCGGCAGCGCCGATCAGCAACGCCTGGATGGCCTGCTCGCGGCCGATGATTTCGATGGCGCGGCCCAGCTGATCGACCAGCTGGCGGGCCGCGGCACGATCGATCGTGACCAGCGGCTGCGCCTGCAACAGCAGCTGCTCAGCAGCAAGACCCAGCGGATCATCGACTATTCGCGCCGGATCCGCCAAGCGCTGGCCGCCGGCAACTACGATCAGTCCCATGATTACGTCCAGCGGCTGCGCGCGCGGACCGGGACCAAGGACGGGCCCGGCCCCGCCAGCCCGGACGCGCCGCCGGCCGTGGCCAGTCAGCCGGAGCCGGCGGCCCCGCCCGCGCCGCAGGCGGCGCCTGCCACCACGGCTGCGCTGCCGGCGCCGCCTGCGGCACTGCCGGCTGCCGACGATCTCGACCAGACCTCGCAAGGCCAGCTGCAGGTCGCCCGCGTCGCGGTCGCCTCCGGGCGGATCCTGCCGCCGGCGCCGGACAACGCCTTCGCGCTCGCGGCCAAGCGGCTGGATCGGGCCCCGCGCGATCCGACCGGCATGCAGATCCGCGAGCTGGTCACCGATGCCATCCGGCGCCAGACCGAGCAGGCCTTGGCGGCTGGCCGCTATGCCGAGGCCATGGCGCCGGCCGATGGACTGCTGGCGGCCTTGGCCGACCCGGCTGCGGGCGCGCCCAGCGTCTGGCGGCGGCAGTGGCGCGACGAGCTCAGCGCCTGGCAGGCCGAGCGCTTCGAAGCCACCGGGCGGGCGCTGCTGGCCGGCGGCGAGGCGGCCGTAGAGCGCCATGACCTGACCGCGGCGATCGGCGCTGCCCGGCCGGCGGTGGCCTACCTGCGTGATTTGCAAAGCCTGGGCGGGCGGGATGACGGCAAGGCGCTGCGGCTGCGCGGCCTGATCCTCGCCGACTACCGCCAGCTGATCGAGCGGCGGCTGGCGGCCAACGAGACCGGATCGGCCCTGGGCCTGATCGAGCGCATGGCGGCCTTCGCCAAGGCCGAGCAGCTGCCGTTGGCGGAGGTCAACGAGCTGCGCACCAGGACGCTGGTCGCCGAGCAGCGCAAGGCCGACTATCAGGGGCTGCTGGCGACGGCGCGGCAAGCCCTGGAACGCGGCAATCTGCTGGCGCCGAGCGGCGACAATGCGCTCGAGGTCGCGAGCCTGGCATCCGGCCTGCAGCCGGCCGACCCGGCGGCCCAAGCGCTGGTCGATCAGATCCTGGCGACCGAGCGCCGCCGGATCGACCAGCTCGCCGCCGCTGGCGAGGCGGCCGCTGCCGCGACCCGGGCCGAGCAGCTGGCGGCGGCGCTGCGCCGCTTGGAGCTGAACCGGCCGGCGGTCGTGGCTGCGCTGGAGCAGCAGGCCGAACGCCTGCGGCGGCCACCGCCGCCACCGGTCGTGGCCAAGCCCAGCGCACCGGCCAAAGCCAGCGCCCCGGCGGTCGCCGCCAAACCCCCGGCCACGCCCGTGCCAGCTGCGTCAGCCGAAGCCGCCACGGTGGCGGCCGACCCGCCGGCGGCGGGCGAAGCCGCGAGCCTGCCCGCCGACCCGGCGCCGCCGATCGACCTGACGCCGGTGCCGGCGGCTGGCCCGGAGCGGACAAGGGCAGCGCCTTATACTTTCATCAACCCGTTCTGACCTAGGCGGCCGCTATTCGCCGGACTGGCCGACCAGGGCGCGCAGGCGGAGCGCGTTCAGCTTGATGAAGCCCGCGGCATCGCGCTGGTCGTAGACGGTGTCTTCCTCGAAGGTCGCGAGCGCCTCGTTGTAGAGGCTGCCGGGCGCCTTACGACCGACTACCATGACATTGCCCTTGTAGAGCTTCAGGCGGACATGACCGGTGACCTTGCGCTGGCTCTGGTCGATCAACGCCTGCAGCATCTGCCGCTCGGGGCTGAACCAGAAGCCGTTGTAGATCAGCTCGGCATAGCGCGGCATCAGCTCGTCCTTGAGATGGCCGGCGCCGCGATCCAGCGTGATCGATTCGATCGCGCGATGGGCGACCAGCAGGACCGTGCCGCCGGGCGTCTCGTAGACCCCGCGCGACTTCATGCCGACGAAGCGGTTCTCGACCAGATCGATCCGGCCGATGCCATTGGCGCCGGCGATCAGATTGAGCCGGGTCAAAAGCTGGGCCGGCGACAGCCGTTCGCCGTCGATCTCGACCGGATCGCCGCGCTCGAAGCCGATCTCCAGATAGGTCGGCTGGTCGGGCGCCTCCTCGGGCGCCACGGTCCAGCTGTACATCGCAGGATCGGGCTCCTGCCACGGATCCTCGAGCGCCCGGCCTTCATAGGAGATGTGCAGGAGATTGGCGTCGGTCGAATAGGGCGGCTCGCCCTGCTTGCCGCGCGGGATCGGGATCTGGCGCGACTCGGCGTAGTGGATCAGCTTCTGGCGGGAGTTCAGGTCCCATTCGCGCCAGGGTGCGATCACCTTGATCTTGGGGTTCAAGGCATAGGCGCCAAGCTCGAAGCGGACCTGGTCGTTGCCCTTGCCGGTGGCGCCGTGGGCGATCGCGTCGGCGCCGACCTCGGCCGCGATCTCGACCAGGCGCTTGGCGATCAGGGGCCGCGCGATCGAGGTGCCGAGCAGATAGGTGCCCTCGTAGACCGCATTGGCCCGGAACATCGGGAAGACGTAGTTGGCGACGAACTCTTCCCGCAGATCCTCGATGAAGATCTGGGCGGCACCCATCATCTCCGCCTTGGCGCGCGCCGGCTCCAGCTCCTCGCCCTGGCCGAGATCGGCGGTGAAGGTCACCACCTCGCAGCGATAGGTGTCCTGCAGCCAGCGCAGGATGACCGAGGTGTCGAGCCCACCGGAATAGGCCAGCACCACCTTCTCGACCTTGTCTACCATGCCCTCATCCACCCTCGGGCGCGCCTGGCGGCGCGCGCTCGTCGACCCGTCCCGGCATGCGCTGCGGGCGCCGCACCAGCGGCATCGCCGGCACGGCGGCGGCCGACCGGATCAGGCGGTGGTGTCGAGGCGCTGGCCAACCTGGCCGGCAGCATCGCCGGCGCCAGGCTGCGCCGCGGCCGCGGGCCGCTTGGCGACGCCGACCATCGCCGGGCGCAGCAGGCGATCCGCGATCACATAGCCCGGCTGCAACACTTGGGCAATCGTCCCGGCGGGCTGCTGGTCAGTCTCGGCCTCGAACATCGCCTGATGCAGGTTGTGGTCGAACTTGTCGCCGAGCGCGGGCCGGACCTGCTTGACGTTGAAGCGCTCGAGGCAGCTGGCGAGCGTGCGCTCGGTCAGCTCCACGCCGTCGATCAGGACCTTGACCGGATCGTTGTCGCCGCGCGCCTCGGGCGGCACGCTGGCGAGTGCCCGCTGCAGGTTGTCGCTGACCTCGAGCAGCTCGCGGGCAAAGCTGGTGATCGCGTATTTGCGCGCATCCTCGACATCGCGGCTGGCGCGGCGGCGCAGGTTCTCGGTCTCGGCCAGCGCCCTGAGCAGCCGGTCCTTGACCTCGGCCAGCTCGCTCTCGAGCTCCTGGGTGCGCGGATCCAAGGCTTCGGCGGCCTCGGCCGCGCCGTCCTGCTCGGGCTGGTAGTCCTCGGCGTCGACGGTCAGGTCCTCCGGCAGCTCGCTCGATTCGTTCCGTTTGCTGTCGCTCATCGGCTCAACTCTTTATTGGCATGGCCCAAAAGGCGGGAGACCACCCGGGCGGTGTAGTCGACCATGGGGATGATGCGGGCGTAGTTCATGCGGGTCGGGCCGATCACGCCGATGGCACCGACCACGCGCGCGCCGGGCGCGCTACCCTCGCCGCTGGCCGTAAAAGGCGCGACCACCATGGAGCAACCGCTCATGGCGAACAACTGGTTTTCGGCGCCGATGAAGATCTGCACGCCCTGCGCCGCCTGCACCACCTCGATCAACCGCAAAAGTGTCCGCTTGGCCTCCAACACCTCAAACAGGCCGCGGATCCGCTCGAGATCGGCAAGATTGGCGACGTCGTCCAGGAGATGGGCCTGGCCGCGCACGATCAGCACCCCGTCCTCGCGGTCGAGATCGCCGGCCATGGTCGCGATTCCGGCCTGGACCACCTTGCTGGTCAGGCTGTTCAGCTCGGTGCGCTGGGCCGAGATCTCCTGCTCGATGATCTCCTTGGCCTCGGGCAGCGAGCGCCCGGTCAGGCGCGCGGTCAGATAGTTGCTGGCCTCGGTCAGGGACGACAGATCGACGCCCATGGGCAGGTCGATCACCCGATTCTCGACCAGGCCATTGTCGGCGACCATGACCACCATGGCGCGGCCCGGGCTCAGCGCCAGGAACTCGACCTGCTTGAACGGCCGCTCGGTCTTGGGCGCCAGGACCAGCCCGGCATAGCGCGACAGGTTGGACAGGGCCCCGCCAGCCTCGCCCAGGACCTCCTCGACCCGCCGGCCGACGCCGGCGCATTGGCTGTCGATCTTGGCGCGATCGTCCTCGGACAGGTTGCCGGTTTCGAGCAGGCCGTCGACATAGAGGCGCAAGCCCAGCTCGGTCGGCACCCGGCCGGCCGAGGTATGGGGCGCATAGAGCAGGCCCGCATCCTCCAGATCGGCCATGACGTTGCGGATCGTGGCCGGCGAGAGATGCTGGCCGGGCCGGCGCGCGATCGTGCGCGAGCCGATCGGCTCGCCGCTCTCGACATAGGCGTCGACGATCTGGCGGAAGATCTGCTTGGAGCGCTCGCTGATCTCGGTGATCATGCCCGACTAGGCCCGCTCGGACCCCTTGCCCCCGGCGGCAAGCGGCAACAGGACGCGGCCTTTGCGGCCGCGGTTGGACCGCAGGTCGGCTGGCCCGACGTCACCGGCCCTATGTAAGAAGCGTCCAGGCGAGCGTCAACACGAGCAAACGCCCCGCACCGCGGGTTGCGGTCGGGGCGTTCGAGGCGGTGTCTGGCGCCAGGCCGGGAGCTGCGGCTCCCGGCCGACGGGCAGCGGCCAATTAGGCCACCTTGCCCCAGCTCTTCAGATCGTCGATGTTGGCCATCATCGCCTTGGTCAACACCGCGGTCGCCTCGCTCTGCGCCTTCATGGTGATCTCGGCCAGCTCGCGCGCATTGGCGACGGCGGTCTCGTAGACCGACTTCACCTTGGCGACCTGGTCGGCCGGCTTGAACTCGGTCGGCTTGAAGCTCGACGCGTCCTGGGCGGCGGCCATCCACTGGTCAACCGAGGACTGCAGGATCTCGCTCTGCCGCTGCGCGATCGCCTTGGCGCCATCGACCACGATCTGGCCGGCGCTCGCCAGCGCGTCGATGTTGCGCTGCTGCACGGTGATGATCTTGTCGGCGTTGAAATCGGGCATCGGCACACCCTTGGGCATTGCGGTCTTGGCGGTCATCTGAGTCTCCTAGCGGGCTATGTTGCACTGCACAATACGGCATATAGCGAGGCGGCTCGGGCGATTCAAGTCCAAATTTGTGCGCTGCAGCATATTTCCTTAAAATTAACGATTGTCCCGCCGGACAAAACCTGTACGCTTTTATGCCTATGAAGCGAATCACCTATGGCGATCGCCTGGTGATAAGGAGGACGCCTTGGCGCGTCAGGGATCCAGCCTCGCGGAAACCGCGCTGCTGCGGGCACTTTATGAGCGCCTGCCCATCGTGCTGTGCATCAACGCCACGGTCGGCCTCGGCACAGTCCTGGTGTTCGGCAGCCTGGGCTCCCGCCGGGCCGCCCTGCTCTGGGGCGGCGGCCTGCTCCTGGCCCTGCTCCTGCGCTGCGCCGACTGGCTCTGGTTCCGCCGCCTCGACGGCGCCGGCAGCTTCGACCGCTGGCGCTGGCGCTACACCCTAGGTGCTGGCATCACCGGGCTGGCCTGGGGCGCTGCCGGCATGGTGTTCCACAGCGTCGGCGGGATCGAGGCGCAAGTCTTTCTGCCGTTCGTCCTGGCCGGGATGGTGGGCGGCTCGCTGACCGTCCTGACCGGCTGCATGTCGGCCTATATCGCGTTCCTGTTCTGCACGCTGACACCTTACACCCTGGCGCTGGCCTGGTCCGGCGGCCTGACCGCGAGCATCATGGTGGCGCTCCTGGTCTTCTACATGATCAGCCTGACCCTCCTGGCCCGCCAGCTGAACCGGACCTTGCAGGCCTCGGTCACCCTGGCGGCCGAGAACGAGACGCTGATCGGCGCGCTCCAGGCCAAGCAGGATCAGCTGGAAGCGACCTTCGAGCACATCAACCAGGGGGTCGCGGTGTTCGACGCCCATGCCTGCCTGGTCGCCTGGAACCCGCGCCATGCCGCCCTGCACGGCTATCCGGGCCGCCTGTATCATGAGGGCGTCCATCTGCGCCAATTCCTGGACTACGATCTTTGCCGGACCGATCAGCACAATCGCGAGCTGGTGCCGCAGGCGATCGTCGAGCCGCTGGCGCCGGCCCGCTTCGAGCAGCATGGTGCTGCCGACCTGATCCTGTCGGTCGAGCGCAGCCCGATGCCGGATGGCGGCTTCGTCACGACCTCGACCGACATCACCGAGCACAAGCAGGCCGAGGCCCGGATGCGCCATCTGGCGCAGCACGACGTCCTGACCGATCTGCCCAATCGCCTGCTGTTCCAGGATCGCCTGGACCAGGCCATCGCGCGCGCCCGGCGCGGCGGCGACCTGCTGGGCGTGATGCTGATCGATCTCGACAAGTTCAAGGCGATCAACGACGAGTTCGGCCATGGCATCGGCGATCAGGTCCTGCGGGTCGCCGGCACGCGCTTGATCCAGACGCTGCGGGCGACCGACACCGTGGCCCGGATCGGCGGCGACGAGTTCGCCCTGATCCTGCCGGATCTGAGCAGCGCCGGTGCGGCCCTGGCGATCGCCCACAAGACGCTTCGCCAGCTGTCCGCGCCGCTGACCATCGACGGCCGGCAATTGCCGCTGCAAGGCAGCCTCGGCATCGCGCTATTCCCCACCGACGGCCAGTCCATCGCCCAGCTAATGCAATGCGCCGACATCGCCATGTACCGCGCCAAGCGCGCCGGCGGCGGCGCCAAGCTGCACCGCCATCTGCAGGGCTATCCCGGGCCGGAGGATGAGGCGCGGGCCAGCTGAGCCGCGGGGGCTTGGCTTATTCGGCCGGGGCTACCGCCGCGATGGGCTGGGTCTGCCGGTACAGCCAGACCAGGCCCGCCAGCAGGAGCAGCACTGGCAGCACGAAGCCCAGATTGACCACCTGCCAGCCGACCAGCTGGTCGAGCAGGCCGGACAGCATCGAGCCCGAGGCCGCGGTCGCGAACACCGTGAGATCGTTCAGGCCCTGGACCTTGGCTTTCTCGGCCGGCCGGTAGGTCGTGGCCAGGAGGTCGGTGGCGCCGACGAACAGGCAGTTCCAGCCGACGCCCAGGAGGCACAGGCCGAGCCAGAACTGGACCAGCTCGACGCCGGACAGATGGACCCCGAGGGTCGCCAGGATCAGGGCGCAGCCGACCATCATCACCGGCAGCCGGCCGAACTTGCCGATCAGCCGGCCGGTCACGAAGCTGGGCGCGAACATGCCCAGCACATGCCATTGGATGACCAAGGCGGTGTCGGCGAAGCTCAGGCCGCAGACCGCCATGGCGAGCGGCGTGGCGGTCATCAGCAGCACCATGATGCCTTGCGCCAAGGCCCCCGCGGCCAGCGCCACCTTGAACTGCGGCTGGCGCCAGATCAGGCGCAGCGGCCGGCCGCCGCCGGCCTGCGCGGCCACCGGCGTTCCCGGCAGGCGCAGCAGCGCCAGCACCAGCATGGTCGCCGCCGAGATGCCGGCGATGGCGAGGAAGCAGCCGGCGAACAGGATCGGCGCGAACAGCGTGTTGCTGAGCTTGGCCAGCTCCGGCCCCGCCAGGGCGGCGACCACGCCGCCGGCCATGACATAGGCGATCGCGCGCGGCCGGTAGCCCTCGTCCGCGGCATCGGCGGCGGCGAAGCGGTAGTACATGGCGCTCGCCATGAACAGGCCGTAGCTGACGCTGGCCAGGCAGAACAGGCCGAAAGCGTCGTTCAGGATCGCCCAGCAGCCGAGCAGGCCGCCGGCCACGCCAGCGGCGGCGCCCAGCAGAAAGACCACGCGCCGGCCAAAGCGGCGCATCAGCAAGGAGACCGGCAGGGTCGTCAGCATGATCACGACGAACTGCAGGGCATAGGGGAGGGTCGCGAGGCCGGGCGGCGCCAGCTCCTGGCCGGCCAAGGCGGAGGCGGTGACGACCACGGTGGTCGCGGTCGTGAACAGTGCCTGGCTGGTCGCCAGGAGCCAGACATTGCGCCGGCGCACGCTCGGGTCCATCGCTCAGCATTAACCCGCGCCGGCCCGCTTGCCCAGCCGCCGCAGGCTTGACCTTTGCCGGCCGCCGGCCTAGTTAAGCGCCTTGGCCAGGCCGGGAGCGTGACGCCCGGCGGTTTCGTTGCGGGGATTTTCCATCATGGCTCGACGTTGCGCCCTCAGCGGCAAAGGCGTGCTTGTTGGCAACAATGTCAGCCACGCCAACAACAAGACCAAGCGGCGCTTCCTGCCCAATCTGCGGCCGCAGCGGCTGTACAGCGAGGCGCTCGGCGAGAGCGTCCGGCTGCGCATCTCGAACCACGCCTTGCGGACCGTCGAGATCCGCGGCGGCCTCGACAACTTTCTGCTGGATGAGCGCGATGCCGGGCTGACCGGGCCGCTGCGCCGGCTGAAGCGGCGGATCGAGGCGGTGCGCGGTGGCGCCTCGGCGGCCGCGGCCGAGTAAGCGGCGGGCTCAAGCCGGCGGCGGCGCTGGCAGCAGCAGCTCCAGGAGGAGCGTGCGCAGGCCGGCGTTGAAGTTGTCGTCCGACAGCAGGTACAGCAGGGTCCCGCCATCGGCTTGCGGGACGGCCGCGATCGCCTCGAAGTTCTCGCCCAGCTCGTCGAACCGGAAGCGGGCCAGCTCGCTGCCTTCGAGCGGCATGGTAGCGGTTAGCGCCGTCTCCGGCAGGCGCACGAGCCGGGTCTGCAGGCCGCCCAGCCAGGACACCCGCCGCTCCACGACATAGATCTGCTCGCCCAGGCGATCGGCGCCGGTCGGCGCGAAGCCGGCCGCCGGCCGATAGGCGAGCGGGCGGACGGCGGTTGGCGCGATCTGCCAGGCGGCCACGCCATCGGCGACCGTGACCCGCTCCGAGAGCGCCAGCCAGCTGCCATCCGACAGGCCGGCCAGCGCCTCGATGCCGTGATTATGGGGCTCCTCGAGCCCGGGCGGCCGGGGCAGGGCCACGGCTGGCGCTGCCAGATCGGCCGGCTGCAGCCGCTCCAGGCGATGCGCGCCTTCATAGGCGACCACCAGACCGTCGGCGCCATCGGGCGCCATGGCTTCGGCGTCGCGGTAGCGGCTGGTGGGGCCGCCCTGGGCGCGGGGCAGGCGCTGGACCTGCCAAGCGCTCAGCCGCTGCAAGCCGCCGTCAGGATCGCGCTCCAGCTGCGCCCGCCACAGCCAGCCGCGATCGCTGACCGCCATGAGCCGTTGCCCGTCCGGGCTTAGCCACAGGCCCGACAGGCCGCCGAAGCGCGGATCGGCCGAGCGCAGCGACCAGCCGGCCTGGTAGCGCAAGGGCCCGAGCTGGCGCGCGAGGCCAGCCGGCGCGGCGACCGGCTGGGCCTGGACCTGGACGCTGTCGGCCGCTGCGGCTGGCACTCCGGAAGCGCTCAAGCACAGCAGGGCGAGCAGCAAAAAGCCCGCGGATCCGGGACCCGCGGGCTTCGCTTGCCGATGGCGCTGCGGCAGCCTGACTACTCGCGGCTGGTGCCGAACAGCTGCAGCAGGAACATGAACATGTTGATGAAGTCGAGGTACAGCGTCAGGGCCCCCATGATCGCCTTACGCGCCACGACGTCCGAGGCGTCGAGCTCGTAGTACAGCGCCTTGATGCGCTGGGTGTCGAAGGCGGTCAGGCCGGTGAAGACCAGCACGCCGATGATGCTGAGCGCGAACTGCAGGGCCGGGCTCTGCAGGAAGATATTGACCAGGCTCGCCAGGATGATGCCGATCAGGCCCATGAACAGGAACGAGCCGAAGCCGGACAGATCCCGCTTGGTGGTGTAGCCGTACAGGCTCATGGCGCCGAAGGTCGCGGCGGTGATGAAGAACACCCGCGCGATGCTCTCGCCGGTGAACACCAGGAAGATGCTGGCCATGGACAGGCCCATGACCGCGGCGAACGCCCAGAAGGTCAGCTGGGCGGCACCGACGCTCAGGCGCTGGATGCCGAAGCTCAGCACCATCACGAAGGCGAGCGGGGCGAGCATGACCACCCAGCGCAAAGGCGTGCCGAACAGCGGCTGGTAGAGCGCGGGCGTGGCGGCCACGAAATAGGCCACCAGGCCGGTGATGGCCAGGCCGATCCCCATGTAGTTGAAGACCGACAGCATGTAGCTGCGCAGGCCCTGATCGATCTGCTCGACCGCGACCGACGCTGGCACGGCACGAGGATTGGGACCGAATGCCATTGGGGGTTCCCCCCTCCGTCTGACTGTTGGAAACGCTTCACCGCCGGCGGTCAGGCGTCCGGCGCATCGCCAAGATATGGGCCGCGGCCGTGGCGAATCAAGGCGCTAGCGCCGGACGTTACCATAGCCGGAGGCGGCGGAGCGGCTTTCGCTGGCATGGCGGGTGGTATCGATCTCGCCGCCGCCGGAGGCACCACCCTCGGAGCCGTCGTCGGCGTCGTCGCCGCCATCCTCGTCGTCCTCGGCCAGGGCCTCGCCGGTCGCCTGATCGCTGCGCACCAGGCGCGCAGCCCCGGCCCTAAACGGCGTCGGATCGGCCTTGACCTCGAACACCACCGCGTCCTCGGGCTGCAGATCGTCGAAGCTCAGGCCCGGCTCGAGGGCATTGGCGTGGAAGAAGTAATCCTCGTGGTCCTCGGCGGCGATGAAGCCGTAGCCGCGGTCGCTGATGATGTTCTTGACCCGGCCATGCAGCACCCGGCCGGCCCCTTCCTCGCTCGGCCGATCTTCGGGCCGGGGCGTGCGGGTGCGGTCGCGCCAGCGGTCGATCCGGTTGAGCAGATCGTCCATCCAGATGATGTCGAAGTCGCGCACCCGGGCGGGATCGGCGGGATCCGCCAGCTCCTCGGCGCAGGCCGCCTCGACGCTTGCGATCGCGACCCGCTTGCCGGTCCGGCGGACCTCCTGCAGCAACGGCAGGAAGTCGCGATCGCCCAGCACCAGGATCACCAGATCGACCACGCCGGGCGTGAGCGCATGGCGCATGGTGGTCACGGTCAGCGCGACGTCGACGCATTTCTCGCGCGGCGCGAAGCTGTCATCGGCGTCCCGGTCCTGGCGGCGCAGGCGCCGGCCCTGATAGTCGATCGGGAAGGTTTCGACCTCGTAGCCATGGTCTTCGCGCAGCCGGGCGAAGAACGCCTTGCGCCGCTCGACCGAGGACTGGTCGATTGGGTCGTAGTTCTCGGCATAGCTGCCGAAATAGTAGCTGCGCACCACGTCGATCCGCGCGCCGGACTGCCGGCCCAGCTCTTCGGCCAAGACTTCCGGCAGACGACCGAAGTCGACCTGGAAGTCCGACTTGCCCGAGGCCCGGCCCAGCTCCGCCATGTTGGCGTACAACCAGCCGCCGTCGATGAACAACATTGCTTTGATCATTACGCGCAGTGCCTCAAGGATCGTTGGGACTGTGGCGGCAAACAGGAGCGTCACTGGCCCCGTCCAAGGGGCCCATCATAGCACTCTTATTAGGTTTATTAGCGTATTCCGATCGATCGATCGGCCTGCCACAGCAAGACTTGGAACCCAAAGCCGGTCACGACGCCCGTGTCCCCAGAACAGGCCGCAATCTAAGGGAAATTTCCGAAAATGCCATCGAGAATCGCGTCAGATCGGCCACACCGTTGCAAATAAGCTCACCCAATCGTCGCCAATGTGGGGAAGGTCTCGATCAGCCAGGCCGCGATGACTTGCAGCTGGTCAGTCACCATCAGTAAGCCCATGATCAGCAACAGACCGCCGCTGATCACTTGCAAGCTTCTTCCCATGCGACCCAATGATCGCATGCGTTGCAACAGCGCGCCGGTGAATAACGCCGCCAGTAGAAACGGCAGGCCCAGCCCGAGCGAATAGGCGACCAGCAGGGTGGTCGCCTTGCCGATATCCGCCGTGCTGGCGCCCCAGGCGAGGATCGTGCCGAGCACTGGGCTGATGCAGGGCGTCCAGCCGAAGGCGAACGCGATGCCCAGCAGGAGCGCGCTCAACGTGCCGCCGCGGTTCATCTCGAAGTCGTTGAAGCGGGTGTCGCTGTTCATCCAGGCGAACGGCGTCAGGCCGATCATGTGCAGGCCGAACAGGATCACCACGATGCCGGCGACCACGCCCAGCTCGTAGCGGTAGGTCAGCAGCATCTGGCCGAGCGCGGTGGCGCTGACCCCCAGCGTCACGAAGATCAGGCTGAAGCCGATCACGAACAGGCCGGCCAGGCGCAGCACCTGCAGCCGGGAGCGGCGGCCGGCCGCCAGGTCATCCAGGGAGCTGCCGGCGACGAAGGAGACGTAGCCCGGCACCAGCGGCAGCACGCAAGGTGACAGGAACGACACCACCCCGGCGCCAAACGCGGTCAACAGGCCGATGATCGAAAGCTCAAGCATGCAAGGTCACATCCAGGGCTCCGCCCAGGGCCGGCCGGCTCATGGCGCCCGCAGCACCGGGGCGGCCGGTCGGCCCAGGAGACGCCAGGTGCCGGCAAAGCCGGCGACCAGGGTCAGGGCCAGCGACATTAGCACGATCAGCAGCACCGCGAGCCAGGCAAAGCGCCAGGTCAGGTCCATCGCCTGGGTCACGATGACATAGGCGCCGAGCGTGCCCAGGACCGCGCCGGTCAGCGCCGCCGCCAAGCCGAGGCAAAGGTACTCGATCGAGAACAGCTGCAAAAGGTCGGCCCGCCGGGCGCCCAGGACCTTGAGCACGACCGCTTCGTAGAGATGCCGCCGGCGCGCCGCCGCAACCGCGCCGGCCAGGACCAGAAGACCGCTGGTCAGGGTCACGCCGGCGACCGCCAGGACCGCGAGGCGGACCTTGTCCATGACCTCGTTGATGCGCGCGGTCACCGCCCGGATCGAGATCGGCGTGACATTGGGCAAGGCGCTCGCCACGGCTGTCAGCAGCTGCGGCTCGGCCGCTTCCGGGACGTCGACCGCGGCCGCGAAGCTGTGCGGCGCCGCGCTGATCAGGCCGGGGCTGAACAGGAACACGAAGTCGAGCCGGCCCTCGCTCCAGTCGATCTCGGCGCGCAGATTGGCGATCTCGGCCTCGACCACCCGGCCCAGGATGTTGAAGCTGAGCCGGTCGCCGACCTTGACGCCGTAGGCCTCGCCGACCTCGTCCTCGACCGACACCAAGGGCGGCCCCTGGTAGTCGGCTGGCCACCACTTGCCGGCGACCAGCCTGGTGCCGGCCGGCATGGCCGCGGCGTAGCTCAGGCCGCGATCCTGGCGCAGGGTCCAGTGCTGGATGCCGGTCTGGTCGGTCGGCACGCCCTTGATCCGGACCACCCGGCCGCGCACGATCGGCGCCTCTTGCAGCACCGTGGCGCCGGCAACCGAGCGGGCGGCTTGCGCGAAGCTCGGCCGCTGGTCCGGCTGGATGTCGATGAAGAACATGGCCGGCACCCGCTGGCCGAGATCGATCGCGACCTCGTCGGACAGATTGCGGCCGATCAGGGTGACCACGGTCAGGACCGCGAGGCCGGCGCCCAGCGCCACCACCACGCCGGCGGCCTGGGCGCCGGGCCGGCGCAGATTGGCGAGCGCCAGGCGCATGCGCAGGCCGCCCACGCGCCCGATCCGGGCGAGCAGCAACAGCAGCGCCCGCGCGACCAGGCCCAGCGCCAGCGCGGCGCCCAGAGCGACGCCGATGAAGATGCCGCCCAGCTTCCGGTCGGCGACGCCCGCCAGGGCAAGCCCGGCCAGCGCCAGGAGGCTCGCGGCGAGCAGCAGCAGCACCGGCCAGCTCGGCCAGCGGGCGGGCGCTTCCAGGGCGGCACGGAACATCGCCGCAGCTGAGATGCCGCGCGCCCGGGCCAAGGGCCAGATCGCGAAGCAGAGCGCGGTCAACAGGCCGCAGCCGGCTGCCAGCGCCAGCGGCAGCGGGAAGAAGCCGGTCACGATCCGCACCGGCAGCACGCCCTCGGTCGCCGAGCGCAGCAGATAGGGCACGGCCTGGCCGACCGCGAGGCCGATCGCGATGCCGAGGCCCGCCAGGACCAGGACCTGGAGCAGATAGACCGCGAACACCAGCCGGCTGGACGCGCCCAGGCATTTGAGCGTGGCGATGGTCGCGGTCTTGCCGGCGAGATAGGTCCGGATCGCGAGCGCCACGCCGATCCCGCCGATCAGCAGCGAGGTCAGGCCGGCCACGGTCAGGTAGCTCGCCAGCCGGTCGATCACGCGGGTGACGCGCGGCTCGAGGTCGCGCGCACCGCTCGCCTGCCAGGCGGCATCGGGATTGGCGGCGCGCAGCCGGTCGATGGTCGCCTCGGGGTCGCTGCCGGGCGGCAAGGCGAAGCGGTAGTCATAGCGGACCAGGGAGCCGGGCAGGACGATCTTGGTCGCAGGCAGCTGGTCGCGCTGGATCATGACCCGAGGGCCGAGGCTGGTCAGGCCGCCCTCCAGCCGGTCCGGCTCGCGCTGGATCACGCCGCGAATGGTGAAGGTCGCAGCACCCAGCTGGATCTCGTCGCCGACGCCGATGCCGAGCCGGCTGAGCAGCGCGGGCTCGGCCAGGGCGCCGCCATCGCGCAGGGCTGCTGCCGGTGACAGATCGCCTGGCGCCAGCTCGAGCGCGCCGTAGAGCGGATAGGCGTCATCGATCGCTTTCAGCGCCACCGCCACCTGCTGGCCGCCGGCGCGCACCAGCGCGTTGGTGCGCACGACCTCGCTGCGCGCGGTCGCCTCGGGCAGCAGATTCGCCAGGTCCGCGGCCGGGATTGGCAGATTGACGCTTTCCAGCTCGACATCGCCGCCGACCAGAATCACGGAATCCCGCTGCAGCCCGGCCACGATGCCGGCATTGAGCACGCCGACCGCGGCGATCGCCGCCACACCCAGCGCTAGGCAGGCGAGGAACACCACGAAGCCGCCCAGGCCGCTGCGCAGCTCGCGGCGGGCCAGGCGCCAGGCCAGCATCAATGCAGCGGTCACGCGACCTCGCCGGCCGCCTCGCCGGCGACCCGGGCGAGGCGATGGGGCCGCTCGCCGGCCGGCTGCAGGCGGCCGTCGCGCATCTTGAGCTGGCGCTCGCAGCGCGCGGCCAGGCCCGGCTCATGGGTGATCAGGACCAGGGTGACGCCATCGGTCCGCTGCGCCTTGAACAGCAGATCCACGATCTCGGCGCCGGTCGCCTGGTCGAGATTGCCGGTCGGCTCGTCCGCCAGCAGCAGCTTCGGCTGGTTGGCCAGAGCGCGGGCCAGCGCCACGCGCTGCTGCTCGCCGCCGGACAGCTGGCCCGGATAGTGGCCGGCACGCTTAGCGAGGCCGACCGCCGCCAGGCCCGCCTCGGCCCGCTCGAAGGCCTCGGCGACGCCGGCCAGCTCCAGCGGCACCGCGACATTCTCGAGCGCGCTCATGGTCGGGATCAGATGGAAGCTCTGGAACAGGATGCCGATCCGCTGGCCGCGAAAGCTGGCCAGGCGGTCCTCGTCGAGGGCGCCCAGATCCTGACCGTCGATCTCGACCAGGCCCTGGCTCGGCCGCTCGATGCCGCCGAGCACGCCGAGCAGGGTCGATTTGCCGGAGCCCGAGGGCCCGACCACGCTGACCGAGCTGCCCGGCGTCACCGCCAGATCGACGCCTTGCAGGATCTTGACCGGCCCAGCCGCGCTGGTCAGGGTCACATGGACATCTTCGAGACGGATGAGCGGGTCGGGCATGGTGTCCTTTGGCATGATGAGGGTTCAGATGGTCGTACCAGCCTGGCTGCGCAAGGCGAGCTGGCGGTTCGCCTTGGTCGCGATTGGGCTGCTGGCGCCCGCCTCCGCCTGGAGCGATACGCCGGCGGCCGGCTGCCGGATCGCGGTGCTGGGCGATTCGCTGACCGCCGGCTACGGCCTCGCCAACGGCGAGGGCTTCCCGGCCCAGCTCGAGCAAGCGCTGCGTGCCGACGGGCGGGACTGCGCCGTGCTCGATGCCGGGGTCAGCGGCGATACCACCGCGGGCGGCCTCGCCCGCCTCGACTGGACCCTGGCCGATCAGCCCAGCCACGTGATCGTCGAGCTGGGCGCCAATGACGGCCTGCGCGCTCTGCCGGTGGCGCAGATGAAGGCCAATCTGAGCGCGATCGTGACCCGGCTCAAGCAGGCCGACATTCCGGTCCTGCTGGCCGGCATGCTGGCGCCGCCCAATCTCGGCGAGGAGTATGGCAAGGAATTCCAGGCGGCGTTCCAGGAGGTCGCCGACGCGACCGGGGTGCCGCTCTATCCGTTCTTCCTCGACGGCGTGATTGGGCAGCGCGATCTGATCCAGCCGGACGGCCTGCATCCGACCGCGGCCGGGATCGGGATCATGGTCGAGCGCATGCTGCCGGCGGTGCAGGCCTGGCTGGCGCAGACCGCGGCCCCCTCCTGACGGCTGCGTCAGCCGGCCGCAGCGAAGGTCAGCTGCCAAGCGGCGAGCGCTGCGATCGCGGCGGTCTCGGCGCGCAGGATGCGAGGCCCGAGATCGACCGGCACCACCTTCGGGCTGCGGCGCAGCAGCTCGAGCTCGGCCGGATCGAAGCCGCCCTCCGGGCCGACCAGGAGATCGCCCGGACCATGCGCCGCAAACGCCGCGAGCAGCGCCTGGCCGCCGCCGGTCTCGTCGCCGACATAGAGCACCGGGCCAGCCGGCGCCGGCAGGCAGTCGGCGAGGGCGCGAAGGTCGGCGAGGGCTGGCAGGGTCAGCCGGCCGCATTGCTCGGCCGCCTCGATCGCGATCGCGCGCATCCGCTCCGGATTGACCCGCTCGACCACGCCGCGCCGCAGCCGCACGGGCTGGAGCGCCTGCACGCCCAGCTCGACCGCCTTCTCCACCAATAGCTCCTGGCGGGTGCGCTTGAGCGGCGCGAACAGCAGGCTCGGCCCCGGCTCCGGCGCCTGCGGCCGCAAGAGCTCCCGGGTTTCGACGCGGCAGGTCCGGCGCGCCTGGGCCACGATCACCGCCGCCCATTCGCCATCCCGGCCATTGAACAAGGCGAGGCTGGCGCCGAGCGGGCTGCGCAGCACCTGGCCGAGATAGTGGGCGCTGGCGGGCGGCAGCTCGAGCGCCTGGCCCGGCCCGAGCGGCGCCTCGACGAACAGACGGGGTTTCAGGCTGATCGCAGCGGTCAAGGCGCGTGCTCCAGAGATGCGAGGCAGGCCTAGCGAGCCCTGGGCCCTGCCGTCAAGCGCGCCGGACTGGCCTTTCGCCGGGCGCCTTTGCTACATCTGCCGGGCAGGATCGGGCCGCGCCCTTGCGCCCGCAACGAGGCAGACCAGGAGCAGCAGGCCATGATCCAAGGCCGCACGCCGCTGCCGCAGGTGGCTGATCGCGAGCTCAGCTGGATCGACTGGCTGCCCGCGTGGCTGCGGCCGTTCGCGGTGCTGGCGCGCTGGGACCGGCCGATCGGCACCTGGCTCCTGCTCTGGCCCTGCTGGTGGGGCGTGGCGCTGGCGCCGGGCTGGCCGCGTCCCGGCCTGGTCCTGCTGCTGGCGCTCGGCGCGATCGTGATGCGGGGGGCCGGCTGCGTGCTCAACGACCTGCTCGATCGCGAGCTGGACGCCAAGGTCGAGCGGACCCGCAACCGGCCGCTCGCCAGCGGCCAGGTGAGCGTGCGCGCGGCCCTGCTGTTCATGGCGGCGCAGGCGCTGGTCGGGCTCATGGTCCTGCTGACCCTCGATCCGGCCGCGATCTGGCTGGGCCTCGCGGTCCTGCCCTTGATCGTGACCTACCCCTTGATGAAGCGGGTGACCTGGTGGCCGCAGCTCTGGCTCGGCTTCAACTTCAATTGGGGCGTCCTGGTCGGCTACGCCGCGATGACCGGGGAGCTCGCCCTGGCCGCCTTGATCCTGTATCTGGCCGGGATCTTTTGGACGCTCGGCTACGACACCATCTATGCCCATCAGGACAAGGTGGATGACGCATTGATCGGCATCAGATCCAGCGCCCGCCGGCTCGGCGAGGCGACGCCCCAGGCGCTGTGGCTGTTCTATGCCGTGACGGTGCTGCTGCTGGCGCTGGCCGGCTGGCAAGCCGAGCTGGGCTGGGCGTTCTACGCGGCCCTGCTGCCGGTCGTGGGCCACTTCGTCTGGCAGATCACGACCCTCGACCAGGACGACCCGGCGAGCTGCCTGCGCCGCTTTCGGGCCAATCGCGAGCTGGGCCTGCTGGTGGCGTGCGCGCTCTTGCTCGGCAAGGTCAGCGCCTGATGGCGAGCTGGCTGGACTGGGTCGACTTCAAGGCGCTGCCCGGCTTGCCCGGAGTCGCGAGCCTGCAGCGGGGCGTCGAGGACGTGCTGGGCCTGGCCTTCGAGCGCACCTTGCGCCTGGCGGTCACCGGCCTGCGCCAGAGCGGCAAGACCGTGTTCATCACCGCGCTCACCCACCATCTGCTGCAGGGCCGCGAGCTGCCGTTCCTGGCCGCGGTCAAGGAGCAGCGCTATCTCGGCGCCAAGCTCCTGCCGGCGCGGCCGGGCGATCTGCCGGCCTTTCCGTTCGCCGAGGCGCGCGCGGCGCTGGCCGCCGATCCGCCGCGCTGGCCCGAGCCGACCAGCGGCCTCAGCGAGCTGCGCCTGGCGGTGCGCTACGAGGTCAAGAGCCTGCTCCGTCGCCAGCTCGGCGAGCATCGCACCCTGACCCTCGAGATCATCGACTATCCGGGCGAATGGCTGCTCGATCTGCCGCTGCTGCAGCAGAGCTTCGCCGCCTGGTCGGCCGAGGCGCTGGCCCGCGCCCGATCACCCGGCCACGCCGCGTTCGCGGCCCCCTGGCTCGCAGCACTGGCGGCGCTCCAGCCGGACCAGCCAGCCGAGCCGGCCGTGGTCGAGCATCTGGTCGAGCAGTTCCGGCGCTATCTGCAGGACGCCCAGCGCGCCGGCTTCAGCCTGCTCCAGCCCGGCCGGGTGACCATGCCGGGCGACCTCAAGGGCAGCGAGCTGTTGGCGCTTTGCCCCCTGCCGCCCGGCGCCGCGCCGGCCGGCAGCCTCGCCGCCCTGATGGCGGTCCGCTACCGGCGCTATTGCGAGCAGGTGGTGATGCCGTTCTACACCGAGCATTTCACGCGCTTCGACCGCCAGGTCGTGCTGGTCGATCTGCTCGGCAGCCTGAACCGGGGCCGGGCCTGCTTCGACGATACCCAGGCCGCCCTGCAGACCGTGCTGCGCAGCTTTCGCTACGGCTCGAGCGGCCTGCTCGCAAGGCTGTTCCGGCCGCGCATCGACACCCTCTTGTTCGCCGCGACCAAGGCCGACCACGTCGCCCACAACCAGCACCACAATCTGCGCCTGCTGCTCCAGCAGCTGGTCGAGGAGCCGGCGAGCGGGGCGCGCTTCGAGGGCCTGCAGCCGAGCTTTCTCGCGCTGGCGGCGCTGCGCTCGACCGACATGGTCAAGACCGAGCACCACGGCCAGACCCTGTCCTGCGTGCGCGGCAAGCTCAAGGGTGAGCCGCGCGAGACGGTGCTGTTCCCCGGCGAGATCCCGCCGGAGCCGCCGGCCGCCGACGATTGGCAGGCCGATCGCTTCCGCTTCTACGACTTCGCGCCGCGGCGCCTGCTGCTCCAGGGCAATGGCCAGCCGCAGCATATCCGGCTCGACCAGGCGCTCCAGGTGCTGCTGGGCGACCGCCTCGACTAGACGAGACGAGACTAAAGAAATGACGACTGGATGACCCCGCCCAAGCCGCTCGCCCCGTTCGAGCTGGATCCGAACCAGGTGGCGCCGGACATGCTGGAGCTGGTCCAGCCCGAGCCGGACGGCACGCCGCCCGCCGTCGTGCCGGCGCCGCCGCCCTTGCGCCGTCGGCCCTGGCTGCGGCTGCTGCTGGGCGCCGGCAGCGCCTTCATCCTCGGCCTGCTCGGCCTGCAGGCGCATGACTTCATCCTGGCCCAGTTCGACCGCTCGATCTGGCTGGGCGGCGCCTTCAGCCTGCTGCTGGCGCTGACCGTGCTGGGGGCGCTCGGCATCGCCGGCCGTGAGCTGTTGAGCATCCGGCGCCTCGCCAAGGTCGACCATCTGCGCCAGCGCGGCGAGCGCCTCCTGGTCAGCGGCAGCCACGGCCAGGCCGACCGGCTGATCCGCGAGATCGAGGCGCTCTATGCCAACCGGCCGGAGCTGGACCAGGCGGTCTGGCGCTTCCAGCAGCAGGCGAGCGACGCCCTGAACGACAGCGAGCGTCTGCAGCTGTTCGCCCAGACGGTCCTGGCGCCGCTCGACAAGCGCGCCTACCAGCTGGTCCAGACTGCGGCGCGCGATATCGCGTTCCTGACGGCGCTGACGCCGATCAGCGCGATCGACAGCCTGATCGTGCTGGTGCGCACGCTCTCGACCTTGCGCGCGATCGCCCGGCATTACGGCGTGCGGCCGGGCTTCGCCGCGACCATGCAGCTGGTCCGCCGCGCCGCGCGCAACATCATCATCGCCGGGGTCGGCGACCTGCTGAGCCACGCCGCGCTGGAGACGGCCGGCGCGTCCTTGCTGCGTATTTTGTCGGCGCGGGTCGGCCAGGGCGCGATCAACGGCCTGCTCGCCGCGCGCATCGGCCTCTCGATCATGCAGATCTGCCGGCCCTTGCCGTTCGCCGAGGCGGAACTGCCCTCGCTGCAGAAGCTGCGCAGCGAGATCATCGCCGATCTGACCGCGAAGGCACCGGCCAGCCAGCCTTAGGCGGCCGCCTGGCCGTGGGAATATTCCTCGCCCCGCGCTGTTTGCATCCTTGACTGTCCAGGGGCAGAGCCAAGCTTGATCCTATCGCTCACTACCCGTGGGAGTCGCGGATGCTCAACAAGCTGCCGTGCTCGCAAGAGTTCGGTGGAGAGCTCGGACGGTCCGCTGTGACCGAGGCTAAGGCGATCGATCAGGCGCTCGTCGAATCGTCTCCTCGGAGTGGCGTTACACGGGCTCGAGTGCAGCGTTCCGGTTGAGGGGAACGTTCCGGATGCGCAGCGATGGCGATGAGGACGCGCCGTTGCCAGCGTCGGGAGTTGAATTGCACGTTGCTCGAGTCATCGTAGGTCGGCGCATCGCCCCTTCAAAGGATGCGCCGGCCCTTTTTTTGCGCGCATGGAGCGGGCTGAGACCAACTATTCCGTTAAACAGCCTCCTCCTGTAGCATGGCGTGCATCACAGAGGAGGATCCCCAATGAAGCCGATCACCAAACACGCGTTTTGGCCCGTGGCTCTGGTCTCGGGCGGCCTGCTGACCCTGCTGGCCGCCTGCGGCGATCAGCCGGCCGAAGCCCCGGCCACGCCGCCTGCGGCCGAGGCACCGGCCACGCCGCCTGCCGCCGAGACGCCGACCACCCCGCCGGCGACCGACTCGCAGCAGCCGGCCACGCCGCCCAGCAGCAACTAGCCAGCGCCGACCCGCGGTCCGACCAGGCGGCGCATCGCCCCTGGCCGGGCCGGCGGGCGGCGTTCTCGACCGCCTGACCCGCGCCTGGCCAGCGCGGGCTCAGGCCCGCATCGCGAGCGCGTCGCCGCTGGTGACGGGCACGGTAAGCTTGTCCAGCATCTCGCGCGGCACGATCTGCCAGAAATACGGCAGCTCCCGATCGAACGCCGCGAGCAGCCGCTCGCCGAACTTGCTCTGGGTGTTGCGGACGTGGCTGACCAGCAGCTGCCTGAGATCCTCCTCGTAGTGCGCCACCTCGAGCCGCTGGTGGATCACCATGTCGCTGTTCAGGTGCTCCGGGATCCGGCCAGTCGGATCGTAGACATAGGCCATGCCGCCGCTCATGCCGGCGGCGAAGTTGTCGCCGACCGGGCCCAGGATCGCAACCGTGCCGCCGGTCATGTACTCGCAGCCATTGTCGCCGCAGCCCTCGACCACCGCGATTGCGCCGGAATTGCGCACGGCGAAGCGCTCGCCCGCCCGGCCGGCCGCGAACAGCTCGCCCGCGGTGGCGCCGTAGAGGCAGGTGTTGCCGATGATCACGTTGTCAGCGGCCACCAGCGGGCTCGACACCGGCGGCCGGACCACGATGGTGCCGCCCGACAAGCCCTTGCCGACATAGTCGTTGGCGTCGCCCAGCACTTCCAGGCGCAGGCCCTGGACCGCGAACGCGCCCAGCGACTGGCCGGCCGAGCCGCGCAGCCGGACCGTGATCTGGCCCGGCGGCAGCTTGGCCATGCCGTAGCGCCGGGTGATGTGGGCTGACAGGCGGGTGCCGACCGCGCGGTGGACGTTGCGGATGTTGTAGGCCAGCTGGCGCTTCTCGCCGTCGACCAGGGCGGGCTTGGCATCCTCGATCATCTTGGCATCGAGGCTGTCCGGCACCTCGTTGCGGCCCTCGATTGCGCAGTGCCGAGGATGGCCGCCGGTGTCGATCAGCGCCAGGATCGGGTTGAGGTCGAGATCGTCGAGATCGGCGCTGCCGCGCGACACCTGGTGCAGCAGATCCGAGCGGCCGACCGCCTCCTTGAGCGAGCGCAGGCCGAGCGCGGCCAGGATCTCGCGCACCTCCTCGGCGATGAAGCTGAACAGGTTGACGACCTTGTCCGGCGTGCCCTCGAACTTCGCCCGCAGGTCGGAGCGCTGGGTGCAGACCCCGACCGGGCAGGTGTTGGAGTGGCACTGGCGGACCATGATGCAGCCCATCGCGACCAGGGCCGCCGTGCCGACGCCGTATTCCTCGGCGCCCAGCATGGCCGCGATCACCACGTCGCGGCCGGTCTTGATGCCGCCGTCGGTGCGCAGCACCACCCGGTGGCGGAGGCGATTGAGGGTCAGCACCTGGTTGACCTCGGACAGGCCCATCTCCCAGGGCGTGCCGGCATATTTGATCGAGGTCTGCGGGCTGGCGCCGGTGCCGCCGCTATGGCCGGAGACCAGGATCACGTCCGCCTTGGCCTTGGCGACGCCGGCCGCGATCGTGCCGATGCCGGCCTCCGACACCAGCTTGACGCAGACCTTGGCCTCCGGGTTGATCTGCTTCAGGTCGTAGATCAGCTGGGCCAGATCCTCGATCGAGTAGATGTCGTGGTGCGGCGGCGGCGAGATCAGGGTCACGCCGGGCGTGGCATGGCGCAGCTTGGCGATCTCCAGGGTCACCTTGAAGCCCGGCAGCTGGCCGCCCTCGCCGGGCTTGGCGCCCTGGGCGATCTTGATCTCGAGCTCGTGGCAGGCGTTCAGATATTCGGCCGTGACCCCGAACCGGCCGGACGCCACCTGCTTGATCGGCGAATTGGCGTTGTCGCCATTGGGCCTTGGCGTGAAGCGCTCCTCGGCCTCGCCGCCCTCGCCGCTGTCCGACTTGGCGCCGATCCGGTTCATCGCGATGGTCAGGGTCTCGTGCGCCTCCGGGCTCAGGGCGCCGAGCGACATGCCCGGGGTGACGAAGCGCTTCCTGATCTCGGTGATCGATTCGACCTCGTCGATCGGCACGGGCGCCCGCCGATGGTCGAAATCGAGCAGATCGCGGATCGCGACCGGCTCGGCGTCATAGATGAACTGGGCGTATTTCTTGTAGGCGAGGTAGGAATCGCGGGCGACCGCCAGCTGCAGCTGATGGACCGCCGGTCCCTCCAGCGCATGCCGCTCGCCGCCCTTGCGGTAGCGATAGAGCCCGCCGATCTCGAGCGGCGGCAGCGCCGTGGCGAAGGCGCGGCGATGCAGCGCCAGCACCTTGTTCTGGATGCCGGCCAGGCCCATGCCCGAGAGCCGCGTGATCAGGCCTGGGAAATATTCCGCGCAGAGCGAGCGCGACAGGCCGACCGCCTCGAAATTGTAGCCGCCGCGATAGCTGGAGATGATCGAAATGCCCATCTTGGACATGATCTTGAGCAGGCCCTGGTCGACCGCTTCCTTATAGCGCGCCAGGCACTCCTCCAGCGTGAAGCCGGGGAACAGGCCGCGCTCGTGACGATCGGCGATCATCGCCTCGGCGAGATACGGATTGACCGCGGTCGCGCCCACGCCGACCAGCACCGCGACGTAGTGGACGTCCAGGCATTCGCCGCTGCAGACCGTGATCGAGGCGAAGCTGCGGACCCCCTGGCGGACCAGGTGGCTGTGCACCGCGCCCGCCGCCAGGATCATCGAGATCGGGGCGCGCACCGGCGAGACCGCGCGATCATCGAGGATGATCTGGCCGCGGCCCTCGCGGACCGCATCCTCGGCCTCGGCCCGGATCCGGGCCAGCGCGTCGCGCAGCGCGGTCGGCCCGGCATCGGTCTCGAAGGTGCAGTCGATCACGGTCGCCCGCTTGTGGAAATACTCCTGGAGCGCGGTCAACTCCTTGGTCAGGACCACTGGGCTGCGCAGCTGCAGGATGCGAGTCTGGCTCGGCGCCTGGTCGTAGACGTTGCCGAGATTGCCGTAGCGGGTCTTCAGGCTCATCACCCGGTATTCGCGCAACGGGTCGATCGGCGGGTTGGTGACCTGGCTGAACTGCTGCCGGAAATAATGGTGCATGCCGCGATAGCGGCTGGAGAGCACGGCCATGGGCGTGTCGTCGCCCATCGAGCCGATCGCCTCCTTGGCGTCCAGCACCATCGGCGCCAGCAGCAGCTCCAGATCCTCGATCGTGAAGCCGAACAGGCTTTGCTGCCGGCGCAGCGCCTCGCGGCTGATCTGGACCACCGGCCGCGCGCTCTTGTCGACCAGGTCGCGCAGATGGGTGATGCCCTTGACCCACTGGCTGTAGGGCTTCTCGTCGGCCAGATGATCCTTCAGCTCGTGGTCGTGGTAGAACACGCCGTGGCGGAGATCGACGCCGATCATCTCGCCCGGGCCGACCCGGCCCTTCTCGATGATCCGGGTATGGTCGATCGGCACCATGCCGGTCTCGGAGCCGACGATCAGCAGGCCGTCGTCGGTCCGGTTGTAGCGCAAGGGCCGAAGGCCGTTGCGGTCCATGCCGGCGATCACCCAATGGCCATCGCCCGCGACCAGGCCGGCCGGCCCGTCCCAGGGCTCCATCACGCAGTTGCAGTAGCTGAACAGGTCCTTGTGCGCCTGCGGGATCGCCATCTTGCCGGCCCAGGCGGGCGGGATCAGCAGGGTCTTGGCGAGCGGCAAGGAGCGGCCGCCGCGGACCAGGGCCTCGACCACCGCGTCGAGGGCCGCGCTGTCCGAGCCGCCGGCCTGGATGATCGGCTTCACGTCCTCGTTGTAGTCGCCGAAGATCGGCGCATACATCCGGGTCTCGTGGCTCTTCATCCAGTTGAGATTGCCGCGCAGCGTGTTGATCTCGCCATTGTGGGCGAGCATCCGGAACGGCTGGGCGAGCTTCCAGGACGGCCAGGTATTGGTCGAGTAGCGCTGGTGGAAGATCGCGAAGCTGGAGACGAAGCGCTGGTCCTGCAGGTCCGGATAGAACACCGACAGCTGCTCGGCCAGGAACAGGCCCTTGTAGATCACCGAGCGGCAGGACAGGGAGCAGATATAGAAGTCGTTGATGTTGTCGCTCAGGACCCGGCGCTCGATCCGGCGGCGGATCAGGAACAGGTCGCGCTCGAAGCTGTCGTCGTCGATGCCGGCCGGGTTGCCGATCACGATCTGCTCGATCTCGGGCCGGGTCGCGATCGCCTTGTCGCCGATCACGCTGGTGTCGACCGGCACCTGGCGCCAGCCGAGGATGCTGTAGTCGAAGCGCAGGACCTCGGTCTCGACGATCGTCCGGCAGCGCTCCTGGGCGGCGAAATCGTTGCGCGGCAGGAACACCATGCCGACCGCGATCCGGCCGTCGGCATGCTTGGCGCTGTGGATCTGCTCGCGGAAGAAGCCTTGCGGGATCTCGAGATAGATGCCGGCCCCGTCGCCGGTCTTGCCGTCGGCATCGACGGCCCCCCGGTGCCAGACCGCTTTCAGCGCATCGATCGCCGCCTGGACCACGGCGCGCCGCGGCTGGCCGTCGATCGCCGCGACGAAGCCGACGCCGCAGGCATCGCGCTCATCGGCCGGATCGTACATGCCGTGCTTGGCGAGATGCTCCGCGTCGCGGCGATAATCGGCCAGCGCCGTCTCGACGGCCTGCAGCTTCCGGTCGGTCATGATGCCAGGTCTCCTTCTCGTTCCGCCACCCGGCGAGGGGCCACCGGGGCCAGCCGCCGGGCGCTGTCGCCAGCGCCGCTCAGGACGCCATGGCCAAGGCCGGCGTGTTGACGCCCTGCTTGGCCTGCAGATAGCCATCGATCGCGGCCGCGGCGTCGCGGCCATCGCGCACGCCCCAGACCACCAGGGAGGCACCCCGCACGATGTCGCCGCCGGCGAACACGCCGGGCAGGCTGGTCATCATGGTGTCCCAGTCGATCCGGATCGTGCCCCAGCGGGTGACCGGCAGGGCCGGCTCGTCGAACAGGCCGGGCAGGTCGTCGGGATCGAAGCCCAGCGCCTTGATCACCAAGTCGGCTTCCAGGGTGAAGCTCGATTCCGGGATCACCTCGGGCTGCTGCCGGCCGGTCGCATCGGGGGCGCCGAGGCGCATCCGGACCGCGCGCACGCCGCTGACGTCGCCATCGCCCAGGAACGCCTCCGGGGCGGCCTGCCAGACGAACTCGACGCCCTCCTCCTCGGCATGGGCGACCTCGCGCACCGAGCCCGGCATGTTGGCGCGGTCGCGCCGGTAGAGGCAGCGGACCGAGACGGCGCCCTGGCGGACCGCCGTGCGCACGCAGTCCATGGCGGTGTCGCCGCCGCCAATCACCACGACTCGCTTGCCGGCGGCGTTCAAGGCGCCGCTGTCGAAGGCCGGCACCGGATCGCCCAGGCCCTTGCGGTTGCTGGCGGTCAAATAGTCGAGCGCCGGCACGATGTTGTCGAGGCCGACGCCCGGCACGGACAGATCGCGCGGCCGGTAGACGCCGGTGCCGATGAACAGGGCCGCATGGCGGGCGCGCAGCTCGGTGAAGGTGACGGTCCGGCCGATCTCGCAGTTCAGCTCGAAGCGCACGCCGCCGTCGGCGAGCAGGCGCGCGCGCCGCTCGACCACCGACTTTTCCAGCTTGAAGCCGGGAATGCCGTAGATCAGCAGGCCGCCGACCCGGTCGTAGCGGTCATAGACGGTGACCTTGTAGCCAAGCTGGCGCAGCTGATCCGCGACCGCGAGGCCGGCCGGCCCCGCCCCGATCACGCCGATGCTCTCCGGCCGCTCGATGGTCGGCCGGGCCGGCTTGATCCAGCCGCGCTCGAAGGCGGTGTCGGTGATGTGCTTCTCGACCGCGCCGATGGTGACCGACTCGAAGCCCTTCTCGATCACGCAATTGCCTTCGCACAGGCGGTCCTGCGGGCAGATGCGGCCGCAGATCTCGGGCATGTTATTGGTCGCCGAGGCTAGCTCGTAGGCTTCCTCCAGGCGCCCCTCCGCCGCCATGCGCAGCCAGTCCGGGATGTTGTTGTTGAGCGGGCAGTGGACCTGGCAGAACGGAATGCCGCACTGCTCGCAGCGGGCCGCCTGCTGGGCCGCGCGGTCCGGCTCGAACGCCTCGTAGATCTCGCGGAAGTCAGCGCGGCGGGTCTCGGCCGGACGCTTGTCGGGCATCGCCTTCGGCACCGAGACGAACTGCATCATCTTCGAGCTCATGCTGCTTGGTTCTCCCCCGCGTCCGCTGGCTGATCGGTCGGCGCAGCCATCCGCGGCGGGTTGGCCCGCCGGAATGATCGCTGCAATGGCCCGGCACGCCTCAAGCTAGCGTGATTTGCTGCCCCGGTCCAGGCGTCTCGCCGCAATTAGGTAACGAGATTGACCTATTGTCCTCGCGCTTTTCGCGCAGAGGGTGCCAAGCGAGGAGCGCTCAACCGGCCTGCCCAAGAATTAGTCATGATTTGAGACCATTCTAGCCACAGCTGACGCAATCGGTGGCATTTGCGTCACATTGTCGCTAATTGGCCTGGCACCGCAAAATGTGCTACCTGCGGATGCGGTCAGGCCCCAGGCCTTGTGGTGCGCCCTCTTCGGCCCGCCTTGCCGCCTGCTCGGGAGCGCCATGTCGGAACTACAGATCATCGTCCTCGGGGTCGTTCAGGGCCTGTCCGAGTTCCTGCCGATCAGCTCGTCGGGCCACCTCATTCTGGTGCCGATCCTGGCCGGCTGGCCGGATCAGGGGCTGGTGGTCGACGTGGCGGTCCATATCGGCAGCCTCGGCGCCGTCCTGCTGTATTTCCGCGCCGAGCTCTGGAGCATGCTGCGCGGCCTGGCCAGCTGGCGGAGCGAGGCACGCGACGTCCGCCAGGGCCGCCAGCTGCTGGCGCTGATCGCGGTCGGCACGCTGCCGATCGTGATCGTCGGCTTCGCGCTACGCTCGTTCGGCGGCGACGGCCTGCGCAGCGCCGTCGTGGTCGGCTGGACCAGCATTCTGTTCGGCAGCCTCCTATTCATCGCCGACGGCTTCGGCCCGCGCCGGCGCAGCCTGCATCAGCTGGGCTTCAGCGATGCCCTGATCATCGGGGCGGCCCAGGCTCTGGCGCTGATTCCCGGCACGTCCCGCTCCGGCGTGACCATGACCGCGGCCCGCTGCCTGGGCGTCGAGCGGCCGGATGCCGCGCGCTTCTCGTTTCTATTGTCGATTCCGGCGACCCTGGCGGCCGGCATGCTGGTCGGGCTGGAGATGATCCAGGCCGGCCGGATGCTCGACCACCATGTCCTATTGGGCGTCCTCGCCGCGCTGATCAGCGCTTGGGCCGCGATCGCGTTTTTGATGCGCTGGCTGCAGCGCTCGACCTTCACGCCGTTCGTGCTGTATCGCTGGCTGCTTGGCCTGGTGCTGTTGACCTACGGCTACGGCCTGGCGATCGGCCTGGCGCTGCTCACCGTGGCCGGACTGTTCGCCTGGCTGGTGGTCCGCCCGCTGGGCGGCCGCCGTCAGGATCGGGTGACCTGGGTCGGCAGCCCCCGGTAGCGGGCCAGGTAGCCGGGCACGATCACCTCGATCGGGGTCGGCGTCACGCCGAGCTCGGCCAGGCCGGGGGCACCCGCGCTGACCACGTTGTCCTGCTTCAGCAGCAGGACCTGATCCTGGGTCAAGGGCGGCTCCGGCAGCCAGGCGAGGAGGCGCGCCTGCAGGTCGGCGAGCCCGAACGAGATCGGCACCAGCATGCGCCGCCGGCCGAGCACCTCCAGCATGTAGCGCATCAGCTCGGCGAAGCTGTAGGTCCTGGGCCCGCCGATCTCGTATGTCTTGCCGGCCGCGTCGGGCCGCTCCAGGGCGGCCACGATGGCGCTCGCGAGATCGCCGACATAGACCGGCTGGAAGCGGGTCTTGCCGCCGCCGATCAGGGGCAGCGCCGGCAGCAGCCGGGCCATCGCCGCGAACCGGTTGAAGAACTGGTCATCTGGTCCGATCACGATGCTTGGCCGCAGGATGGTGGCCTGGGGCAAAGCGGCGCGCACGGCGGCCTCGCCCTTGGCCTTGCTGCGGGCATAGGCGCTGGCCGAGCCGGGATCGGCGCCGATCGCCGAGATCTGGACCATCCGGCCGACCCCGGCCGCCGCCGCGGCGCGCGCGATCCGGCCCGGCAGCTCGCCTTGAACCTCGTCGAAGGTGGCGCTGCCGCGCTCGGCCAGGATGCCGATCAGGTTGATCACCGCCTGGCTGCCGTCGAGCAGCGCCATCAGCGCCTGCTGGTCCTGCAGATCGACCTGCTGGATCACGATCTGGCCGACCTCGCCCAGCGGCTGCAGGTGGCCGGCCAGGGCAGGCTGCCGGCTGACCACGCGGACCCGGTCGCCCTGCGCCGCGAGGCGCTGCACCACATGCCGCCCGATGAAGCCGGCGCCGCCGAAGATCGTCACCATACGGTTGGCCATGGCTGCGTCCTTTCTCTTGGAGGGCGCGGGCGCGCGGCCTGGCCTGCCCGCCCTGCCGGCCCGGATCATAGATCGGCCAGCGCAAATGAAAACCTTTGCCGGTCTCGCTGGACGCAATCGGGCACGGCCGCAGCAAGGCCGTTGACGGCATGGGCCAGACCGCTTAAATGCTCGCTGATCTTCGGCCCAGGTGGCGGAATTGGTAGACGCACTAGCTTCAGGTGCTAGCGCTCGCAAGGGCGTGGAGGTTCGAGTCCTCTCCTGGGCACCATCGGTTCTCCGATGGTCATTAATCAGACAGCAACCCTCGATGGACTAGGGTTCCGGGCGGTGTGAGCGCCGGCCGGGGCGCCGGGCCGGCCGGCAGGATGCGAGCACGGCGCGTGGGACCGAGAGGGCATGTCGATCAAGCGCTACGAGCAGGATCTGCCGGCTGAGCTGCGGCTCGGCCCGGTGGTCGCGGTCGATACCGAGACCATGGGCCTGAACCTCAGGCGCGATCGCTTGTGCGTGGTCCAGCTGTCCGACGGCGATGGCGTCGCCCATGTCGTGCGCTTCGCGCCCGGCCAGTACCAGGCGCCCAATCTCGCGCGCATGCTGGCCGATCGGCAGGTGCTCAAGCTGTTCCACTTCGCCCGCTTCGATCTGGGCGTGCTGCAGACCTATCTGGGGGTCGGCGTCGGCCCGGTCTACTGCACCAAGATCGCCTCCAAGCTCGCCCGCACCTACACCGACCGGCATGGCCTGAAGGATCTCTGCCAGGAGCTGCTGGGGGTCGACCTCAGCAAGGAAATGCAGAGCTCCGACTGGGGGGTCGAGCAGCTGAGCGAGCGCCAGCTGAGCTATGCCGCCAGCGATGTGCTCCATTTGCATCGCTTGCGCGCGAAATTGGATGCCATGCTCGAGCGCGAGGGGCGCGCGGCCCTGGCGGCGGCCTGCTTTGCCTTCCTGCCGGAGCGGGTGGCGCTCGATTTGGCTGGCTGGAGCGACATCGATCCGTTCGCCCACTAAGCGGATGCCGATCCGGCCTTGGCGGCTGGCGGTGGCGGCCGCTCCGTTGACGGCACCCCGGCCCAATGCCCATATAGACGCCCATGACCGGTCCGATCGCCGGCCGGCCGGCGGCTTTGGCCCGCAGCGCCGCGCTCCGACCGGGTGTGGCGGTGCCGGCTGTTGCGCCAGAGCCACAGAGCGAGCCGAGCTGCCATGAGCGTCGCCCTTCCCAGGCCTGCCGCGAGCCCGCGGCCAGCGCCGCCAGCCAGTGCGCTGGCGGTCGGCCGGCGCGTGCTCGGGGTCGAGGCGGCCGCGCTGGCGGCGCTGGCCGCCAGCCTGGACGACCGGTTCGCGACCCTGGTCGAGCGCCTGGCCGGGCTGGCCGGGCGGGTGGTCGTGACCGGCATGGGCAAGAGCGGCCATGTCGCCCGCAAGATCGCGGCGACGCTCGCCTCGACCGGCAGCCCGGCGCTGTTTCTCCATCCGGCCGAGGCCAGCCATGGCGATCTTGGCATGATCACCGCGGCCGATGCGGTCCTGGCCCTGTCGAACTCGGGCGAGACGCCGGAGCTGGTCGACATCATCGCCCATTGCAAGCGCTTCGCGATCCCGCTGTTCGCGATCACCGGCCAGCCTGGCAGCAGCCTGGCCGAGAGCGCCGATCTGGCGCTGCTCCTGCCGGCTTGCGCCGAGGCCTGCCCGCTCGGCCTGGCCCCCACCACCTCGACCACCATGACCCTGGCGCTCGGCGATGCCCTGGCGATCGCGCTGCTCGAGCGGCGCGGCTTCGATGCCCAGGCGTTCGGCGTGCTGCATCCCGGCGGCAAGCTCGGCCGCAAGCTGGTCAAGGTGGCGGAGCTGATGCATGTCGGCGAGGAGCTGCCGCTGGTCGGCCTGGCCACGCCCATGGGCGAAGCCCTGCTGACCATGACCGCCAAGAGCTTCGGCTGCGTCGGCGTGCTGGATGGCCATGGCCGCCTGAGCGGCGTGATCACGGATGGCGATCTGCGCCGCCACATGGGCGCCGACCTGCTGCAGCTGCAGGCTGCTGCGGTCATGACCGCAGCCCCCAAGACGATCCGGCCGCAAGCCCTGGCGGGCGAGGCGCTGGCGGTCATGAACGACACCCGGCGGCCCTGCACGGTCCTGTTCGTGGTCGAGGACGGCCGGCCGATCGGCATCGTGCACATGCATGACTGCCTGCGGGCAAGGGTCGCCTGATGGCCGCGCGCGTTGCCACCGACGGGGCGGTGCCCGGACCGCCCAAGTTCGGCGACCGGCATAGCCGCCTGGTCGACCTGCTGCGCTTCCTGCTGCCTGCCACCGCCCTGGTCCTGATGGTCCTGGTGGCGCTCTGGCCGCAGCTCTCCGGCAGCTATGGCGGGCTGATCGTGCCGGTGTTCGGCACCGCCGAGCTGGACCAGGCCGATGCCATGCGCATGCATGCGCCGCGCTATGTCGGCCGGACCGCGACGGCCGAGCCCTACGAGGTCACCGCCGATAGCGCCGTCATGGATCCGAGCCAGCCGCAGGTGATCCACCTCGACGGCATGGTCGCCAAGCTCAGCGAGGCGGATGGCCGCGATCTGCGGCTGACCGCCCTGTCGGGGATCTACCACCGCGACCGGCAGCGGCTCGATCTGGCCGGCGGGCTGGAGCTGACCACCAGCGACGGCTACCGCTTCGTCACCGACCAGGCGGCGGTCGATCTGCGCCAGGGCGTGATCATCGGCAACCAGCCGATCGATGGCCTGGGGCCGACCGGCACGCTCGCCGCCGACAAGTTCCAGATCAGGCAGGGCGGCGATCTCCTGCGCTTCGAGGGCCGGGTCAAGGTCACCGCCCAGCCCGAGCGCGCCGCGGACCAGCCATCATGATCCGGCCGCTGCCGTGCTCGGGCCGCCGCGCGCGCCGCGGCGCCAGCGCCTGCCTGCTCGGCCTGCTCGTCGCCGGCGCCGCCCTGGCGCAGACCCCGGCGGGCGACAGCAGCCTGCCGATCGAGATCACCGCCGACCGGCTGGAGGTGGCGCAAAAGCAGGCGCTGGCGACCTTCAGCGGCAATGTCGACGTGGTCCAGGGCGACCTCGTCCTGCGCGCCGATCAGCTGAAGGTGCATTATCGCGGCGGCGGCGGCGAGGCCGCGGCTGCCGCGGTGCCGGCGAGCGCGCCTGGCGATCCCGGCGCGATCCGGCGGATCGAGGCGGAGGGCCATGTCTTCCTGTCCTCGCCGACCGAGACCGCCGAGGGCAATGCCGGCGTCTATGACGTCGCGGCCCGCCAGGTCACCCTGCAGGGCGACGTGGTGCTGACCCGGGGCGAGAACGTGATCCGCGGCGATCGGCTCGAGATGGACCTGGCGACCGGCCTGTCGCGGATGCTGGCGGCGGAAGGCGGCGACGCCAAGGCGCCGGGCGGCCGGGTGCGTGCGCTGTTCGCGCCCGAGCCGGCCAAGCCCGCCGACCAGGCGGGTCCTGCCGGCGGGCTGCCGGAGCCGGCGGCCGGGCCGAAGACCGGCCTGCCGCGACCCAAGCTCCGGCCCGGCGCCGCGGGCACGCCATGAAGATCGGGGTCAAGGCCGGCGCCGAGGAGGCGCGCGAGCGGCCCCGTCTGGTCGCGGCCGCCTCGGGCCTCGCGGCCAGCAAGCTCGGCAAGCAGTTCAAGCAGCGGCCGGTCCTGCGCGATGTCAGCCTGCAGGTCCATCGCGGCGAGGCGGTCGGCCTGCTCGGGCCGAACGGTGCCGGCAAGACCACCTGCTTCTACATCATCACCGGCCTGATCCAGCCGGACTACGGCCAGGTCCTGCTCGACGACGAGGACATCACGGCCTTGCCGATGTATCGCCGGGCACGGCTCGGCATCGGCTATTTGCCGCAGGAGGCCTCGATCTTCCGCGGCCTGTCGGTCGAGGCCAATATCCGCTCGGTGCTGGAGGTGGTCGAGCCGGTCCGCCAGGTCCGGGAAGCCCGCCTGGACGCGCTGCTCGCCGAGTTCTCCTTGACCCATCTGCGCCGCGCCCCGGCGCTGGCCCTGTCGGGCGGCGAGCGACGCCGGGTCGAGATCGCCCGAGCTCTGGCCTCCGAGCCCAGCTTCATCCTGCTCGACGAGCCGCTCGCCGGCATCGATCCGATCAACGTCGCCGAGATCCGCGACCTGGTCGCCCATCTCAAGCATCGCGGCCTCGGCGTCTTGATTACCGACCACAATGTGCGCGACACCTTGGACATTATCGATCGGGCCTACATTTTGCATGAAGGGCACGTTCTGATGGAGGGTGCGCCCGACGAGATCGTCGCCGACGAAGGGGTGCGTCGGGTCTATCTCGGCGAACGCTTCAGCTTGTGATCGGCATCGATGTCCGTATCGTTGCGTCTCGATCTGCGTCAGAGCCAGAGCCTGGTCATGACGCCGCAATTGCAGCAGGCGATCAAGCTGCTGCAGCTATCCAATCTAGAGTTGACCAGCTACGTCGAGCAGGAGCTCGAGCAGAACCCTTTTCTGGAGCCGCAGGAGGCGCCGCCCGAGCCGGCCGCGGCCGGTGAGCCGCCGCCCGCGCTCGAGGCGGCACCAGCGCAGGAGCTGAGCGGCGCGCCGCTCCTGGACGAGACGCCGGTCGCCGGCGATGGCTGGTCGGGCGGCACCGACGATGGCTGGGCCGACGCCAGCCGCGATGCCGCGCCGAGCGGCCTGGGCATCGACAGCCTGGGGCGGATCGGCCAGGGCGGCAGCACCGATTTCGGCGCCGATGACGACGATGCCCTGGACGCCCGGCTGAACCGGCCGATCAGCCTGCGCGAGCATCTGACCGAGCAGCTGATGCTCGAGCTGCCGCCCGGCCAGGACCGGCTGATCGGCCTGCATCTGATCGATCTGATCGACGAGACCGGCTATTTCCGGAGCGATCTCGGCGAGATCGCGGCGCGGCTCGGCTGCCCCGACGAGCGGGTGCTGGCGGTGCTGCTGCGGCTGCAGCAGTTCGATCCGCCCGGCATCTTCGCCCGCGATCTGGGCGAATGCCTGGCGCTGCAGCTGCGCGATCGCAACCGGCTCGATCCGGCCATGGCGGCGCTGCTCCGCCATCTCGACTGCCTGGCGCGCGCCGACTTTCCGGCCCTGCTCAAGCATTGCGGCGTGCTGCCGGACGATCTGCCGGAGATGATCGCCGAGCTGAAGGCGCTCGACCCGAAGCCGGGCCTGCGCTTTGCCCATGCCGCGATCGAGGCGGTGGTGCCCGACGTGATCGTGACGCCGATCCCGGGCGGCTGGCGGGTCGAGCTGAATGCCGCCACCTTGCCGCGGCTGATCGTCAACAACGCCTACCATGCCGAGCTGCGGCGCGCGACGCCGGACCGGCGCGCCCGCGAGTTCATCGCCGAGCGCTTCCAATCGGCCAACTGGCTGATCAAGGCGCTGGACCAGCGCGCCCGCACGCTGCTGCGCGTGGCCGAGGCCGTGGTCGAGCGCCAGAGCGCCTTCCTGGTGCACGGCGTGTCGCAGCTCAAGCCCCTGATTCTGAAGGATATCGCCGAGAAGACCGAGCTCCATGAGAGCACCGTGTCGCGGGCCACGGCGGACAAGTGGGTGGCGACCCCGCGCGGCGATTTCCCGTTTCGGTTCTTCTTTTCCAACGCCCTGCCCGGGGCGCAAGGCGAGGACAGCCATGCCGCGGCCGCGATCCGCGACCAGATCAAGGCCCTGATTGACAACGAGACGGCGGACAATATCCTGTCGGACGATCAGATCGTCGAGGTCTTGCGCGCCAAGGGCGTCACCATCGCCCGGCGCACGGTGGCTAAATACCGTGAATCATTGTCGATTCCGTCGTCAGTACAACGCAAGCGGGCGAAGGCCTTAAGACTTGCTTAGCCTGTTGTTTGCCGGCATCCTGCCGGCCGGCCCAACATTGGCGCCCGGGGCGTCAAGCACAAGCATTGGTGATCCAGGGTTGCGCTTCTCTCTGTTCCAGCTGCCAGCACGATCCCATCTATAAATCATGTTGGGAGCAACGGTCGCGACCGGGATCGGGACAACGTCAAGGGGCGAGCGCCCAGGGCCTGCGGAGCGCCGGATCGGGCCGGTCGGACCGCGCGGCTGGCCCAGCGCAGCACGGGTGCAGCATGGTCGAGATCGCTGACATCCTCCAGCCGGCGGGCGTGATCATTGGCCTGCCCGGTGGCAGCGGCAAGCGCCAGGTCCTGAAGGAGCTGGCCGAATGCGCCAGCCGCCTGACCGGGATCGGCGCGCCGCGCGTCCTGGAGGCCTTGCTCGAACGGGAACGGCTCGGCACCACCGGGGTCGGCCACGGCATCGCGATCCCGCATGCCCGGCTGCCGGAGCTGGCGCGGGTCATCGGCCTGTTCGCCCGGCTGGACCGGCCGACCGACTTCGAAGCGCTCGACCACCAGCCGAGCGATCTTATCTTTCTGCTGCTGGCGCCCGATTCCGCGGATGCCGACAGCCTGCGCGCCCTCGCCCGGGTCTCGCGGGTGCTGCGCAATGCCAGCTTGCAGCAGCGGTTGCGCCAGGCCCCGGACCAGGGCGCGGTGTACCGGATGCTGACCGAGAAACCTGAATCGCATGCGGCTTGAGCATGGTTCGCCGCCGCTGCGCGAGAGCGTCCCATGAGCGATCTGGAGCCTCTGGAGCCGACCACAAGGTGGCTCCATGCGACCTGTGTCCAGCTTGGCCGCCACGGCGTGCTGCTGCTGGGCGCGTCGGGTGCCGGCAAGTCTGATCTCGCCTTGCGGCTGATCGAGGGTGGCGGCCAGCTGGTCGCCGATGACCAGGTCGAGCTGCGGCGCCAGGGCGCGGCCCTGCTCGCCCGGCCGGCCGCGGCGCTGGCCGGCCTGATCGAGGTCCGCGGCATCGGCATCCTGCGCCTGCCGCATTGCCCGGAAAGCCCGGTCGAGCTGGTGGTCGAGCTACAGCCTGGCCAGCCGCTGACCCGGCTGCCGGAGCGCGAGCGCTTTGGCCTGCTGGGCCTGGAGCGGCCGCTCTTGCGGCTCGATCCGCGGGCGCCCTCGAGCGCGATCAAGATCCGGCTGGTGCTCGATGCCGAACGCGTGGCCTAGGCCGGCCTCGGGCCATATCCTGCTGGTCACCGGCATGGCGGGGGCGGGCCGGACCACGGCCTTGAAGGCGCTGGAGGACCTCGACTACGAGGCGGTCGACAACCTGCCGGCGACCCTGCTCAGCACCCTGATCCGGCCGGGCGACCACGTCGTCCGCAACCTTGCGATCGGGATCGACTGCCGCAGCCGCGCCTTCGATCCCGAGGTGGTCCGGGCTCAGCTCGAGCAGGGCCTGCGCCAGGCCGGCGCCACGGTCAAGCTGGTGTTCCTGGATTGCGACGACGAGGAGCTGCGCCGGCGCTTCACGGAAACCCGGCGGCGCCATCCTCTGGCGGTCGACCGGCCGGTGACCGACGGCATCAAGCGCGAGCGCCAGCTGATGGCGACCTTGCGCGAGCGGGCCGATCTGGTGATCGACACCACCCAGCTTTCGCCCGGCGAGCTGCGCCGGCTCCTGGCCGGCCATTTCGCCCATGCCAGCAGCGCGCCCTTGACGGTCTCGGTGGTCTCGTTCGCCTATCGCGAAGGCCTGCCGCGCGAAGCCGATCTAGTGTTCGACGTCCGCTTCCTCGATAATCCCTACTATGTGCCCGAGCTGAAGCCGTTGACCGGCATCGACCCGGCAGTGTGCGCTTACGTTGAGGCCGATCCTCGTTTCGAAACTTTATTGAATCGTTTGTCCGACCTGCTATTACCACTGCTGCCTGCCTATGCACGTGAAGGCAAAAGCTATTTGACCATTGCATTTGGCTGCACCGGAGGCCGGCATCGATCGGTGGCGACCGCGGAGCGCTTCGCCGCCCGGCTGTGTCAGGCCGGCTGGTCGGTGCTGGTCCACCATCGCGACACGCCTGAGGCCAACCGGGACGTCACGCAGGACAGCGACCGCCCGGCCGTGGCGGCGCTGGATGGAACATGATCGGATTGGTGCTGGTTACCCACGGCCGCCTGGCCAATGAGTTCGTCGCCGCGACCGAGCATGTGGTCGGCGCCCAGACCCAGATGCAGGCGATCTCGATCGGTCCGGAGGACGATGTCGAGCAGCGCCGGCGCGACATCGTCGCGGCGGTCGAGGCGGTCGACGACGGCTCCGGCGTGATCCTGCTCACCGACATGTTCGGCGGCACGCCCTCCAACCTCGCGATCTCGATCATGGAGAAGGGGCGGATCGAGATCATCGCCGGCGTCAATCTGCCGATGCTGATCAAGCTCGCCTCGATCCGCGAGACCGAATCCCTGGAGAACGCGGTGATCAGCGCGCAGGAGGCCGGACGCAAATACATCAACGTCGCCAGCACCCTGCTGAACGTCAACCAGCCGAAGGCGAAGCCGTGAGCGCACCGGGGGGCTCGGCCCCGGACGTGTTCTGCCGCCGCGTCAAGATCGTCAACCGCCGGGGGCTGCATGCCCGCGCCGCGGCCAAGTTCGTGCGCATCGCCGAGCAGTACCAGTCGCGCATCACGGTCGCGAATGGCGGGCTCAGCGTCACCGGCACCTCGATCATGGGCCTGATGATGCTGGCCGCGACCACCGGCTCGGTGCTCGAGATCACCGCCACCGGCGACGATGCCGAGCAGGCGCTGGACGAGCTGGAGCAGCTGGTCGCGGACGGCTTCGAGGAGCCCTGAGGCCGCCGGCGCCGCCGCATCTGGCCGGTTGCGGCTTGCCCGGTCGCGTCAGCTATGGTTAAAGGCGCTTCGATCGCGCCCGCGGACCGCCTGGTCCGCCCGCTTGCCTTTTGGCGCGTGGCCCGGACCCGCGCCCGCCACCCTGACCAGCAAAGATCACCCATGAGCAACTTCTCGGACTACAAGGTCGCCGACATCAGCCTCGCCGGCTGGGGCCACAAGGAAATCGCCATCGCCGAAAAGGAGATGCCGGGCCTGATGGCGCTGCGCGAGGAATATGGCGCCAGCCAGCCGCTCAAGGGGGCGCGGATCGCCGGCTGCCTGCACATGACGATCCAGACCGCGGTCCTGATCCGGACCCTGCTGGCGCTGGGCGCCACGGTGCGCTGGAGCTCGTGCAACATCTTCTCGACCCAGGACCACGCCGCGGCCGCGATCGCCGATCAGGGCGTGCCGGTGTTCGCCTGGAAGGGCGAGACCGAGGAGGACTATGACTGGTGCGTCCGCCAGACCATCGAGGGGCCGGGCGGCTGGCGTCCGAACATGCTGCTCGATGACGGCGGCGATCTGACCAAGATGATGCATGACGACTACCCGGCGCTGATGGCCGAGGTCCGCGGCGTGTCCGAGGAGACCACCACCGGCGTCCATCGCCTGCTCGAGATGGCGCGCGACGGCTCCTTGAAGTGCCCGGCCTTCAACGTCAATGACAGCGTCACCAAGTCCAAGTTCGACAACAAGTATGGCTGCCGCGAGAGCCTGGTCGACGGCATCCGCCGGGCAACCGACGTGATGATGGCCGGCAAGGTCGCGGTGGTCGCGGGCTTCGGCGATGTCGGCAAGGGCTCGTCCGAGAGCTTGCGCAATGCCGGCGCCCGGGTGCTGGTGACCGAGGCCGATCCGATCTGCGCGCTGCAGGCCGCCATGGAAGGCTACGAGGTGGTCACCATGGAGGATGCCGCCCCGCGCGGCGACATCTTCGTGACCGCGACCGGCAATACCGACGTGATCACGCTTGACCACATGCGGGACATGAAGGACGGCGCGATCGTCTGCAACATCGGCCACTTCGACAACGAGATCCAGATCGACGCCCTGCGCAATTACAAGTGGACGGAGATCAAGCCGCAGGTCGACGAGGTCGAGTTCCCGGACGGCAAGCAGCTGATCGTCCTGGCCAAGGGCCGGCTGGTCAATCTCGGCTGCGGCACCGGCCATCCGAGCTTCGTGATGAGCGCCTCCTTCACCAACCAGGTGCTGGCGCAGATCGAGCTGTGGCAGCGCGGCAATCAGTACGAGAACAAGGTCTACGTCCTGCCCAAGGCGCTCGACGAGAAGGTCGCGCGCCTGCATCTGGACAAGCTGGGCGTCAAGCTGACCAAGCTGTCGCCCAAGCAGGCCGCCTATATCGGCGTCACGCCCGAGGGTCCGTTCAAGCCCGAAGCCTACCGCTACTGAGGACCGGGCTGGCCGTGGCGGCGCCGGCCGAGCTGGCTCTGCCGGACCTGGCGGCGACCGCCGCCTTGGCCGGGCGCCTGGCCGGCCTGCTGCGCGGCGGCGACGTGATCGGCCTTAGCGGCCCGCTCGGCATCGGCAAGAGCGAGCTGGCGCGCGCCGTGATCCGGACGTGCGCCGGCGCGCCGATCGAGGTGCCGAGCCCGACCTTCACCCTGATCCAGGACTACCCGCTGCCCGGCCTCCTGATCCGCCATGTCGATCTCTACCGGATCGGGCAGCCGGACGAGCTGATCGAGCTGGGCCTCGACCAGCCGGCCTCTGACGAGGCCTGGCTGGTCGAATGGCCGGAGCAGGGCGGCGCCGTGCTGTCGGCGGATCGCCTGGATATCGAGCTTGGGTCCGGTGCGCATGAGCAGGCGCGGCGCGCTCGCATCACCGCCGGACCGACCTGGCAATCCCGCCTGCCGGCGCTGCTCGATGGCTGAGCGCGCCGCCGCGATCGACCGCTTCCTGGCCGCCCATGGCTATGCAGGCTGCTTGCGGGCGCCGCTCGCCGGCGACGCCTCGGCGCGCCGCTACGAGCGCCTGCGCGGCAGCCCGGGTCCGGCGATCCTGATGGATGCGCCACCGTCGACGCTCGACGTCCGCCCGTTCCTGCGGATCGCCGCCTGGCTCCTCGGCCAGGGCTTCAGCGCGCCCCGGATCCTGGCGGCCGCTCCGGACCAGGGCCTGGTCCTTTTGGAGGATCTGGGCGACGGCCTGCTCAACCGCTGCCTGGCCGAAGGCGCGGCGCCTGAGCCGCTCTATCAGGCAGCGCTCGACACCTTGCTGGCGATCCAGGCCGCCCCGCCGCCGCCGGATCTGCCACCCTATGACGACGCCAAGCTCATGACCGAGCTCGGCCTCCTGACCGAATGGTACGCCCAGCATCTGCCGGCGGCTGCCAAGGCCGACTATCTGGCGATCTGGCAGGACCTCCTGCCGCTGGTCCGGGTCGGCCCGGCGTGCCTGGTCTATGTCGACTACCATGCCGACAACCTGCTCTGGCTGCCCGAGCGGACCGGCACCGCCCGGATCGGCCTGCTCGACTTCCAGGATGCGCGGCTTGGCCCGCCGGCCTATGACCTGGTCTCGCTGCTGGAGGATGCCCGGCGCGACGTGCCGCCGGCCTTGGCCGCTGCCATGGTCGAGCGCTATCTGGCCAGCCGGCCCGAGCTCGATCCGGCGGCCTTCAAGGTCAGCTACGCGGTCCTGGGCGCGCAGCGCAATTGCAAGATCCTGGGCCTGTTCACCCGCCTCGCCCGGCGCGATCACAAGCCCCACTATCTGCCGCTGATCGACCGGGTCCGCGGCTATCTGCTGCGCGATCTGGCGCAGCCGGCGCTGGCCCCGCTCGGGCAATGGTTCGCCCGCCACCTCGAGCTGAATATCGCCAGCTGAGATTGAACAGTGTAGAACCGCGCCATGGCGCGGGTCTCGACCATTCCGGCCGGCATTGCCTTCGTCGACGCTCTGGCGCAGGGGCTCCTGGCCGAGGTGTGGGCCGAGCCTCTGGCGCTGGCCGACTATCGGGTGCTCCTGCCGAACCGGCGCGCCGGCCTCGCCTTGCGCGCCGCCTTCCTGCGCGCCGCCGGCGGCCGCGCCTTGATCCTCCCCCGCATCCAGCCAATCGGCGATCTCGATGCCGACGAGCTGCTGCTCGATGGCAGCATCGAGGCGGACCTGCCGCCGGCGATCGACAATCTCAGCCGCCGCCTCCTGCTGGCCCGCCTCCTGGCGCCGCTCGGCTGGCCTCCAGAGCGGGCGTTCCAGCTGGCGGGCGATCTCGCCGCCTTGCTCGACGAGCTGCAGACCGAGGATGTGCCGCTCGCCGCCCTCGATCGCCTAGTGCCGGACGATCTGGCGGAGCATTGGCAGCAGAGCCGGCAGATCCTCGCGATCCTGGGCGAGCGCTGGCCGGAGATCCTGGCGGCGCAGGCCGCGCTCGACCCGGCCGCCCGGCGCAACCAGGTCCTGGCGGCGCTGGCCGCGCGCTGGCAGGCGGCACCGCCGGCCGGCCGGATCGTGGCCGCCGGCTCGACCGGCAGCATGCCCGCGACCCGGCACCTCCTGGCCACGATCGCGGCGCTGCCCCGGGGCGAGGTGGTCCTGCCGGGCCTGGATCGCGGGCTCGACGAGGCCAGCTGGCAGGCCTTGCCGCCCAGCCATCCGCAGGCCGCCTTGCAGGGCTTGCTGACCGCGCTCGGGATCGCCCGGTCCGAGGTCGCGGACTGGCCCGGCACCGCCGCCGCGGCCGATGCGCCGCGGGTCCGGCTGCTCAGCCTGGCGCTGCGCCCGGCCGCGAGCTTCGCGCCCGTCGCCGATCAGCCACTGCTCGCCGCGGGTCTTGCCGGTCTCAGCCTCTCGGTCCAGCCCGATCTCGGCAGCGAGGCGCGCGCCATCGCGCTCCGCCTGCGCGCCTGGCTGGAGCAGCCGGGCCGGAGCGCCGCCTTGATCACGCTCGACCGCCAGCTCGCCCGCCGGGTCGCCGCCGAGCTGCGCCGCTGGCGGATCACGATCGACGACAGCGCCGGCACCCCGCTCGACCAGACGGCACCTGGCAGCTTTTTGCTCTTGACCCTGCGCCTCCTGGTCGAAGGGCCGAGCCCGGTCGCGCTGCTGGCCGCCCTCAAGCACCCCTTCGCCCAAGCTGGCCTGGAGCCCGCCGAATGCCGCCGCCGGGTGCGCGAGCTGGAGCGCGCCTGCCTGCGCGGGCCGCGCATCCGGGGCGAGTTCCGCTACCTGCTGACCGAGCGGACGCGCCAGCAGCGCACGGCCGAGGACGGCGCCCGGCGCGCGCAGCTGGCCGAGCTGCAGGACTGGCTGACCTCGCTGGCACGCTGGGCCGAGCCATTCATGGCGCTGGCGGCCGGCCACCGGCCGAGCGATCTGGCCGAGCTGGCACGCGCCCATCTGCAGTTTGCCGAGGCCCTGGCCAGCGCCCGCGACGCCGGCCCCGATCCGCTGTGGGACCGCCAGGCCGGCGAGGCGGCGGCCCAGCTGTTCGCCGACCTGCTGGCCGCCGCTCCGAGTGCGGCCCCGCTCCGGCCGGCGGCCTATCAGGCGCTGCTCGGCCATCTGCTGGCGGAGACCGTGGTCCGGCCGCAGGCGGGCCTGGCGCCGCGGCTTGCTATCTGGAGCCCCCTGGAAGCCCGGTTGCAGCAGCCCGATCTGGTCATTCTGGGCGGCTTGAACGAAGGGGTCTGGCCGCGCGCCGCCGATCCCGGGCCGTGGCTGAACGAGCGCATGCGGGCGGATCTCGGCCTGCCGCCACAGGAGCGCCGGATCGGCCAGTCGGCCCATGATTTCGCCATGGCCGCGGCGGCCGGCGAGGTCGTGCTCTCGCGCGCCATGAAGGACGCCCAGGGCAATCCGACCGTGCCCTGCCGCTGGCTGGTTCGTCTCGGCACCGTGCTGCAGGGCGTCGGCCTGGCCGTGCCAGAGCCGGCCGACGAGCCGGGCCGGCGCTGGCTGCCGGCACTCGATCGTGCCGAAGCGCCGCTGCCGCCGCTGACCCAGCCCCGCCCGCGCCCGCCGCTCGCTGCCCGGCCGCGCCGCTGGACGGTCAGCGACATCGCCTTGTGGCTGCGCGATCCTTACGCCCTCTATGCCAAGCGAATCCTGCGCTTGCAGCCGCTCCAGCCGCTGGAAGCCGAGCCCGATGCCCTGGAGCGCGGCAATCTGATCCACGACGTGCTCGAGCAGTTCGTGCGCGAGCATCCGGGTGCCTTGCCCGAGGACGCCCTGCAGCGCCTCACCACCCAGGCCCGCCAGGCCTTCGCCCGGTTCCAGCAGCGGCCCCAGGTCGAAGCCCTCTGGTGGCCGCGCTTCGAGGCGATCGCGCGCTGGCTGATCAGCCACGAGCAGACGATCCGGCCGGATCTCGCCCGGGTCCTGGCCGAGGTCAAGGGCGAGCTGGATTTGCCGGCGCCGGCGGGCCCGGTCCAGCTGCGCGCGCGCGCCGACCGGCTGGAGCTGGATGGCGCCGGCCGGATCACCATCATCGACTACAAGACTGGCGCCCCGCCGCCCGAGCCCGATCTGATCGCCGGCCTGGCGCCGCAGCTGCCGCTGGAGGCGCTCCTGGCGCTGAAGGGCGGCTTTGCCGACCTGACCACGCGCGCGTTGGGCAGGCTGCAATTCTGGCATCTGAAGGGCGACGAGGCGGGCGGCGTGGTCAAGGCGGTCAAGGCCGAGGCGGCCAAGCTGGCGGCCGACGCCGAGGCGGGCCTGCTCCGCCTGCTGGCGCATTACGACCGGCCGGAGACGACCTATCCCGCGCGCTTCAAGCCCAAGGTCGCCACGCGCGGCGACTATGACCATCTGGCCCGGACCGACGAGTGGTCGCAATGAGCGCCGCCCCGCCAGCCCTGCGGCCGGCACCCACGCCCGAGCAGCATGCGGCGGCCGACCCCGCCTGCTCGGTCTGGCTCAGCGCCTCGGCCGGGACCGGCAAGACCAGGGTCCTGGCCAATCGCATGCTGCGGCTGATGCTGGCCGGCACGCCGCCCGACCAGATCTTGTGCCTGACCTTCACCAAGGCCGCCGCCGCCGAGATGGCGACCCGGGTGCAGACCGACCTCGCCCGCTTCGCGACCCTGCCGGCGGCGCAGCTCGCGGCCGAGCTCGGCCAGCTGCTGGGCTTGCCGGCGAGCACCGCCGAGCTCGAGCGGGCGCGGCAGCTGCTGGCCGGCGTGCTCGATCTGCCGGCCGGCCTGCGGATCATGACGATTCACGGCTTTTGCCAGTCGCTCTTGCGCCGCTTCCCGCTCGAGGCCGAGCTCGCGCCGCATTTCCAGGTGATCGAGCCGCGCGCCCAGGCCGAGCTCCTGCGCGAGGCGCGCCAGCAGGTGCTGGAGGCGAGCCTGCAGCGGCCGGAGCTGCGCGGCCCGGTCGGCACGCTGGCGGTGGCGCTGGGCGAGGCGACCCTGATCGAGGCCTTGCGCGAGCTGACCGAGCAGCGCCCGAAGCTCGCGCGGCTGATCGAGCGCCATGGCGATCTGGCGGGCGTGCTGGCCGCCTTGAGCCGCCGGCTGGATGCGCCGGCGGAGGTCACGGCGGCGGCACTCTGCCAGGCCGCCTGCAGCGATCCGGCGCTCGACGAGGCCGGCC
>CADEGR010000018.1:0-1414 GCA_902826935.1 uncultured Alphaproteobacteria bacterium
GAGCGGGCTATCGTCGGGCAGCTGGACATTCCGCCGGAAGTCCCACTGATGGCAGAACACCCGAAGCGCATGGTCGTAGAGCTTGGCCCGCTCGCCCGGCAGCTCCCGACCCCGGGCGACGATGGCGAGAATGGTCAAGAGCAGCGGATTGCCGGCCAGCGCCGCCAGCTGCGGCCTGGTTTTCACCGAGTCGATCAGATGCGCATGCCGCTGCCGCGCCACCGCGTCGTTGCCACGCAAGGTCAGCCTGAACCAGGTCTCGCTGAAGCGCTCGATCTGCTTGGGGCTCAGCTCGTCCAGGGTGACGATCGTGAAGCCGCTGGCCCGCAGCACGAACGGCCGCTGATCGAAGCCTGCGACCCGAGCGGTCACCACCACGCGCGTCCTGGCATAGAGACGGGCAAAGCCGACGATCCGATCGGCCATGGTGTCGCGTTCCGCGGCATCGACGATCTCGTCCAAGCCGTCGAACATGACCAGGCTCGCGGAGTCCTTCAGCTTGCGATCCAGGTCCGCCTGGTTCAGCCCGAAGCCATGCTCGTTCCCGAGATGGTGCAGATAGCCGAGCACGCCGTCCCGGCCGCCCTTCGCCTCCCAGGCCACGAACTTGCGCAGCTCGATCAGCAACGGCAGATGGCCTGCCATTCGCTCCAGCCACGGCCGCATCTTCCCGTCGGCGTTCGCGTCGCCGCCAAATCCCTCCAGCAGGCCGAGCGCCATCATCCGCGCTAGGCAGGATTTGCCAGCACCGGGATCACCCAAGACCACGAGATGCTGAACATCGCTGGCGCTCAGAATGTCGAAGAACGGCTCGCGTTTGGCCTTGTCCCAGCCGCTGTCCAACCCTGCGTCATCGCCCAGCACTTCCGCGAGCGCTTCGCCATCGCCCCGCGCCGCATGCTTGCGCAGCGCCTCCATATAGTCCCGCGGCAGGCTCCTCCTCGGCCGGCTCCGGCGCGCGTCCTGCGGGATGAAGATGTCGCTCAAGCGGATCGGCTTGGCCTCCAGATCCTGCGATTGCGTCATCTCCAGCGTCGAGATGTCCAGCACCTGGTACCAATCCCGCATCGCCCGGGCATAGGCGTCGAGGTTCCATTCCGCCCACGGCCCGCGCATCTGCTCCAGCAGCTGGTTGCGGTGCGCCGCCGTCTGCGCCTGCCAATGGCCGCGCAGCAGCTCCAGCGCCTGGCGCTTGCCGGTCAGCGCCTCGACATACCAGCGGCAAGCCCGCGCCGCATCGAACTCCGCCGGCAGCTGCGGCAAGCCCAGCGCATGCCAGCGCCCGACCAGCAAGCCGCCATCGAGCTGCGGCTGATCGGTCAGCTCCGTGAACGGCCGCAGCAGCTCCTCGATCGCCGCCTCGTCCGTGAAGAACCGCTCGATCGCTTGAGCGTGCTCGGTCACGACCCGCTCG
>CADEGR010000018.1:1424-6144 GCA_902826935.1 uncultured Alphaproteobacteria bacterium
CCCTGCAGCGTCACGGCCAGCCGGCGCAGCCACTCCTGAAATGCCCAGCCGCAGGCCTCTTCCGCCTGTTGGCGCGCCTTGCGACTCGTGAGGACCAAGCCCAGCCGCTTGCCAACAACGGCTCCCGCCGCCCGTCCCAGCATCGGCGCGGCCGCGGCGCCAACCAATTCGATCATTGAGGCAATATCCGCGTCAGTACGATTTGCTGTCGCGCGGAGTCTTACTCCAGATTGCGCCGGTCAACCACAGCCGCGGCGCGTGCGACCGAGCACCCGCGACCCCTCAGGCCGCGTTGCCGCCCGCCAGGCAGCGGCGAACCTCCGCCACCAGGAGCTGGTGGCGCACCGGCTTCGCCAGCAGCGGCGCCCGGCTGAAGATCGCCGGCTGCTGCTCGCGCGAATAGCCGGTCACGGCGACGAACGGGGTCCGGCGCGCGACCAGGTCGTTGGCGATCGGCTCGGCGGTCTCGCTGCCCAGATTGATGTCCAGGATCGCGGCGTCGCAGACCGTGCCGCGCAGCAGCTCGAACGCCTGGGCGACCGAGCGCGCCGGGCCGATCACCTCGAAGCCCGCCTCCTGCAGCACCAAGGTCAGCTCCAGCGACAGGATCACCTCGTCCTCGACCACCAGGATGCGCGGCCGGCGCGCGGCGGCCGGCGCCGGCTCGGGGGCGGCGCTCGGCGCGCTCGCCGGCAGCGGCTGGCGGACCGCTGCCTCGATGACGTTGCCGGCCGGGCAGCGCATCTGCCAGATCAGGCCCTCGGGCGGGTAGCCGAGCTCGACCTCGGCGCCCAGGCTGAGCGCGATCATGTCGCGGATCAGGGCCGAGCCGACCCCGCTCTGGCCGGGCGGCTCCGGGCTCGGCCCGCCGCTCTCCTGCCAGCGCATCGCGAAGCGGTTGCCGCCCGCCTCCGGCGTCACCGCCCAGCTGATCGCGATCTGCCCGGCCGGCCCGGACAGCGCCCCGAACTTGCCGGCATTGGTGGCGAGCTCGTGCAGGGTCATGCCCAGGGTCTGCGCGGCCGCGGTCGACAGGATCAAGGACGGCCCCTCGAGCGTGATCCGGCCCTCGAGCAGATCACCGAACGGCGCCAATTGGGCGCGCACCAGCTCGGCGAGCTCGGCCCCTTGCCATTCGGTCTTGACCAGCAGGTCCTGGCTGCGCGCCAGCGCCTGGATGCGCGCCTGGAAGCGGTCGAGGAAATCGGCCGCGCCATGGCGCGCGGTCTGGCGCGCGATCGCCTGGACCATGGCCAGCAGGTTCTTGGCGCGGTGGTTGACCTCGCGCATCAGGAGCTGGACCCGCTCCTCATGCTGCTTGTGCTCGGTCATGTCGGTCACGAGCTTGATGATCCGGACCGGCTGGCCGGCGGCATCGCGCAGCAGCGACACGTGCTTGTGCACCCACTGCACCGTGCCGTCCTGGTGCAGGTAGCGGTTGAAGATCTCGAAGGACGGGATCTCTTCTTTCACCAGCCGCTGCAGCGCCGCCTCGTTGCTCGGGCGGTCCTCCGGATGGATCGGCTCGGTCACCATCAGCGCAGGCAGCCCGGTCTCGGGGCGATAGCCGAGCATCGCGGCATAGGCCGGATTGCCGGATTCCAGCCGACCGTCGAGATGGGCGATCGCGATGCCGGTGCCAGCATTCTCGAAGATGCCGCGATAGCGCGCCTCGCTGTCCCGCTGCGCCTGCTCGGCGCGCTTGCGGTCCTCGATGTCGACCGAAGCGCCGAACCAGCGGCTGACCCGGCCACCCTCGATCAAGGGCTCGCCGCGCGCCAGGAACCAGCGATACTCGCCGGCGCGCGAGCGGAGCCGGTGCTCGACCTCGAAGGTCGTGCGCCGCGCCCCGGCCCGCTTGAACGCGGCCAAAGTGCGCCGGCGGTCATCCGGATGCAGAAACTGCAGGGCGACACTGGCCGCCGTCGCCGGCAGCGCCAGCGGGCCGGCATAGCTCGACCATTGCCGATTGAAGAACTCGATCTGGCCGTCGGCGTCGCACAGCCAGACGATGCCCGGGATCGCGTCGGTCATCAGCCGAAAGCGCGCCTCGCTCGCCATCAAGGCCCGGTGGGCGCGCGCCCGCTCGACCGTGTCCCAGGTCCGCTCGGCCACCTCCTGCGCCACGTCGATGGCGCCCTTGGACCAGACCCGCGGCGCGTTGGCATGCACCACCAGGGCGGCCACCAGCCGACCGTCCTTGAGCATCGGCACGCCAATCGTGGCGTTCAGGCCGAGCCGCTCGAACGCCTCGTACGAGGCCGCGGTGCGCGGATCGGTCCGCATGTCGTTGATCGCGACGGTCTGGCCCTGCTTGAGCGCCTCCGCCAAGGCGGCGCCGAAGTCCGTCATCCGGTGGCGGCCGTCGATGCTCACGATCGAGCCGTCGGTCCAGGCGCGCTCGACCAGGGCAAATTGCTGGCTTTCGTCGATCTCGGCATAGGCCACCTGGCCGGCGCCGAGATGCCGGCCGAGCAGCTCGCAGGCGACCGCCATGGCGGCTTGGGGATCGGTCAGCCGGCGCAGCTGGTCGCCCAGCTCGACCAGCAGCTGCTGGCGCTCCTCGCGGGCCGAGCGTCGCCCCTCGGTCGCATGCTCGTCGGTGATGTCGCGGATTGCCAGCAGGATCAGGTTCTGGTGATCGAGCCGGCGGGCGTTCAGCAGCATCACCCGGCGGCCGAGCTGCGCGAAGCTCTGGGTGACCTGGAAGTCGTCGAAGCTGCGCGCGCTCGGCAGAATGTCCTCGAGCAGCTTTCGCAGCTGGGGCAGATCCCACTGGCCGTTGCCCAGCTCGTAGATCGGCCGCCCGATGGTGTCGTCCGCGCGGACGCGGAAATGCTTCAGGAACGCCGGATTGGCCAGCGCGACCCGGAGCGTCGCATCCAGCACCAGCAAAGGCTGCGTGATCGTCTCGACAATCGCCTGGGCATAGCTGTCGGCTACAGTCTGATCGGGCAAGGGCAACCTCTCAGCGAGCCAGGCGCAGCCAGCCTGCGGACGAGCAAAAGGCCATGACGGTCGGCACGATCCCGGCCCCTTAGCCTACAACAACCGGCTGGCTTGGCAATCCGCCACCCCTGGCCGCCCCCCTGGCCGCCACTCCGGCCGCCAGCCGGCATGGCGGCCGTGGCGGCCTAGGCGCTCGGCAGGAACGCGCTGGTGCTGCCCTTGAGCCAGGCGAAGGCCAGTCCAAACAGCTCCTTGGCCGCCAGATCCAGCTCCTTGAAGCGCTGCGAGACGTTCGGCTGCAGGGCGACCTGGCTGATCCCGATCGCGTCCGGCGGCGGCGCCCGGTAGTCGACCGGGAACGGCGTCACCGCCCAGCCCTGCTTGCGCATCAGGCCGACCGCGCGCGGCATGGCAAAGGCGGAGGTCACCAGGATCCAGCGCTCGCCCGGCTTGGGCTGGGCCAGCTCCTTCGCCATCCGGACATCGTCCTCGGTGCTGCTGGAGCGGGTCTCGATCTCGATCCGGGCCGGATCGAAGCCCTGCTTGCGGGCGAACTCCCGGAACGCATCGACCGGCAGGCCATTGGGGCCGAGCGTGCCGGCGTGGATCAGCCGGGCCTGCGGATAGCGCCGGCCCAGCTCGATCAGCGTGGTCACCCGCTCGGCCGCCTCGTTCAAGGCGAGCTGGTCAGGATCGGTCACGATGCCGGCATCGATGCCGCCGGTCAGCGCCACCACGCCGGCCACGTCGGGCGGCAGTTCGGTGATCGCCGGGAACCGGCTTTCGATGCCGCGGGTTAGCCATTGGCCAAGCGGCAGGAAGGTCACCAGGACGAAGCCAGCGGCGGCGGCCAGGACCAGCCAACGGGTCGCGCGGTAGCGGCCCAGGAGGGCGGCCAGGGCGGCCGCCAGCAGGATCAGGAACAGGAAGTTGCTCGGTTGCAGAACCGACCAGACCAGCGTCGACAGCATGAGGCGAACCGTTTCGTTGTGGCGCCATGGCGGCGGCTGACAAGCTCATAGGCCGGCGTTAGGCTGATTGTCCAGTCGCAGGCGCCAGATCGCCGCCGGAGGAAACGTTAATGCTGACCGTATGGGGCCGCCCCAACTCCCTGAACGTGCAAAAGGTGATGTGGGTCGTGGGCGAGCTCGGCCTCGAGCATCAGCGGATCGACGCCGGCGGCGTCTTTGGCGGGCTCGACACGCCGGACTATGGCGCGCTCAACCCCAACCGGAAGATCCCGACGATCCAGGACGGCCCGGTCGTGGTCTGGGAATCCCATGCCTGCGTGCGCTATCTGGCGGCGCGCTACAATCCGGGCGGCCTGTGGCCGGAGGATCTGGTGATCCGGGCGCATGCCGACATGTGGATGGACTGGCTGCACACCACCCTCATGGCCCCGCTCGGCGTGGTGTTCTGGGGCCTGATCCGCACGCCCGAGCCGCAGCGCGATCCGGCCGCGATCGCCCGCGCCGTCGACGAGCTGGCCAAGCTCTGGCCGCTCGTGGACGCGGTCCTGGCCCAGCAGCCTTTTGTCGCCTGCAAGCGGCTGACCATGGGCGACATCCCCCTCGGCGCCGCCTGCCATCGCTACTACAACATGCCGATCGAACGGCCCAGCCTGCCCCATGTCGAGGCCTGGCACGCCCGGCTGCAGGAGCGACGGGCCTATCAGAGCCATGTCATGCTGCCGGTGACCTAGCTAGGGCCAAGACCCGTCCATGGGCAGGATCGCCGAAATGGCTGAAGATCGGGCTAATCAGGCTGCGCG
>CADEGR010000018.1:6244-38431 GCA_902826935.1 uncultured Alphaproteobacteria bacterium
CGTCCATGGGCAGGATCGCCGAAATGGCTGAAGATCGGGCTAATCAGGCTGCGCGCTGGTCGCCTGACCGGTCTTGATCCAGGGCCCCCGGCAACCGCTCGCTCAGGCAACCTCGCCATCGGGATCCGCCAGGGCGCGCAAGGCTGCCGGATCGTGGATCAAAAGCGTCCGGCCGCGCCGCTCGATCACGCCGGCATCGACCACCTGGCCCAGGGCGCGCGCCACGGTCTCGCGGGTGGCGCCGACCTGGCTCGCCAGATCCTGCTGGGTCGGCAAGGGTGCGATCACCAGCCGGCCGGGCTCGGCCGGATCGGCCTCGGCGCGCCGGATCAGCTCGCGATAGACCCGCTGCACCGCGCCCACCGTGCTCAGCTCCGCGATCCGCTGGTCGCTGATCCGGATGATGCCGGTCAGATGGATCAGGAGATCGACCGCGACGCTGGCATGGTTGCGCAACAGCTCGTTGAACAGCTCGGCCGTGATCGAGGCGATCAGGCAGGGCTCCATCGCGATCACCGACGCCGTGCGGCGCCGGCCATCGAGGGCGGCGAGCTCGCCGACATGGCCGCCGGCCTCGACCACGGCATAGGCGATCTCGCGCCCGCCGGGCGAATAGTTGACCACCCGGACCCGGCCGCCGGTCACGAACAAGACATCCCGGGTCGCGCTGGCGTGATCCAGGATCTGCTCGCCCGCCCCATAGCGGCGCCAGCTGCAGCGCCGCTCCAGCTGGGTCAGCACCTCGACCGGCAATGAGCTGAGCAGGCGCACGCCGGCCAGGCGGCTGCGCGTGGTAACCGGTGCCGGCGCAGGCTCTGCGCCGCTGTCAATGGCCATGGCGTCCCCCGCCGCCATCATGGCGGGATCCCGCCAGGGCGACAAGTTCCGTGCCAATGGCGAGCCCGGCAAGGTCCGCCCGCAGGCCTCAGCCCAAGGCGTGGCCGCGCTCGGCCTCAAGACGTGCCGTCGGACGCCTTCAGCCAGGACGCCTTGTCCTTGGTCAGACGCTGGTAGAGCGACTGGTTGACCTGGAACGCCCAGTTGCTGGTCTTTGTCTGGATCGCCTTGACTGCCGCCTCGAGCTTGGCCGGATCGGCCGGACTCGCCGCAGCCGGCTGATTGCTGGCAGGCTGGCCCGCTGCGGGCTGGCCGGGCGCCGCCGGCTGGGTCGGGGTGGCTGCGGCAGGTGCCACGGCGGCCGCCTGGGCCGGCCTCGCCACGGCATCGATGATCGCCCAGGGCTTGTCGTCGATCAGCGCCAGCTGGATGGTCGCCTCCAGCCCGTCGAAGGTGGTCACCTTGGCGATGTGCCGCGCCGCCGGCAGGGTCAGCTCCTTGCGCGGCTTGACGTCGGCCAGCGTGACCGCGGTGAGGGCGCTCATCAGCTGGTTGAGGTTGGCCTCCTCGCTCAGCACCTGGTTCGGCGCCAGGCCTTCCAGCACCGGCTGGGCGTCCGGGTTCGGTCGGCTCGCGACATAGGCCTCGCCCTGGGGTGGACGGATCTCGACCCGCGCCACCTGGTCGCGGCCGATATCGACGACCTGCTGATCGAGCCAGCTCTCGATCTCGGCGCCCAGCTCCAGGCTGCCCGAGACCAGCCAGCTTTGCGCCTCGCCCGGCCGCCGCAGATAGGTGCCGGCGGGCTCCGTGCCGGTCAGGCGGGTCCGCCGCTTGCCGACGATCGCCTCGGCGATCGTCTTGCCGTCGGCCGTCTGCAGGCGGACCAGCCGCGACTTGGCCTGGCCGGGCGTCACGTCCTCGACCTCGAGCCGGGCATAGCGCTCGGGCTTCTCGGTCTTGGCCTCGATTAGGCGCATGTCGGCCAGCTGGACCACCAGCTCGCGCAGCTTGGCGCCCTCGGCCGGGTAGCTGTAGCGCTCCGGCACGACCCAGCGATCGGCCGCCTCGCGCTTTAGGGTGATCGTGCCGTCCTTGGTCTGGATGGTGACCATCTGGACCGCATCCGGCTGGTCGCGCAGCGCCGGGAAGGCCGGCTGATCGACGTAGCGGACGGCGGTCGGCACCTGCCGCTGATAGGCGGTGACCACGGCGGCGGCCGTGACCAGGCCGGTCACGACGGCCAGCGCCATGATCGTCTTCGGGCTGCTCATGGCGGACCTCCTAGCCTTCGCTCGGCCGGGCGGCGAAGCGCGCCGCGCGGGTCTGGCGGAAGAACGCGAGCGCCACCGCCACCAGGCCGATGATCAGCGGCACCGCCCAGATGTTGAAGAACTTGACCCGGGTCGAGAGCGTCTCGACGTCCTGGCGCAAGGAGCGCTGGACGTCGCGCAGCTGCTGGCGCAGCCCGATCATCTCGCCGCGGAAGCTCTCGATCTCCTGCTGCTGCTCGGCGGTCAGGATCACGCCGCTTTGCTGCTCCTCGTCCTGCAGCTTGCTGATCTTGCCTTGCGCCTCCTGGATCTTGCCGAGCAGCTCCTGCTCCTTGGCGCGATATTTGAACTCGGCGTCCTGGGTCATCGCCTGGACCACGGTGAACGGCCGGATGCTCAGGCCCCGGCCGCGCAGGCCGATCAGCCCCTCGCTGCCGCTCAAATAGTCCAGGGTGTTGATCGCGAAGTCGCCATTATTGGCGATCGGCATCGCCAGGTCTTGGCCGAGCAGGCTCTGCTGGCGCACCCAGTTGCGATCGGCCAAAAAGTCGGAATCGGCGATCAGGATCAGGTTCAAGGGCGACTTCGCCTCCTTGATCTGCTGCTTGGCCAGCTCCGGATCGGCGTCCTTGGGCGGGCCATCCGGAAACGCGGTCTTGACCGGACCGGTGACCCGGGCTGCCAGGGTATAGACCTCGCCGGTCGGCTTGAACGAGGCGATCAGCTTGGCCGGGTCCGGGAACATCCGCAGCGGCTCGGCATCGACCTCCATCGCCTGGTCGGTCGAGGTCATCAAGGGCTCGATCTTGGTCGTGGCACCTGCCCGCCCATGGATGGCGCCCGCCGTGTTCAGGGTGATCCGCTGCAATTCCGCCGTGATCGGCAGCTGCTGATCGAGAAACTGCTGATCGAGCGCCAGCCAGGGCAGGTATTGCACGACCGCCTCGCGGCCATTGATCCGGGTCCCGACCCGCTGCGCCAGATTGGCATCGCCCACCACCTTGTCCTTGGCGATCTCGACCCCCCAGGCCTTGAACAGGGGCTCGATCGCGGCCAGCGCATCGCCGGCGGGCGGCGGCGCCATCGGATTGGCGCCCTGGCTCATGACCTCCGAGAGCGGGTCGACCATCGCCAGCACCCGGCCGCCGCGCATCACGAACTGGTCGATCGCGTACAGGCTGGCCGGATCCAGGCTCTGCGGCTGAGCCAGCATCAGGACCTGGATCTTGGGATCGATGGTCTTGACCGTGCCGCCCAGGAAGCGGACGTCGAAGGTGTCGTACATCGAGCTCAGCACCAGCCAGGGCTGACCCTGGTTGAACTGGTCGCCCATCATCGGCAGGTCGCCCAGCACGCCTACCACCGGCTTGTCCGGGTTGGCCAGCTCGTGGACCATCCGGGTCAGGTCATATTCCAGAAAGTCGGCCCGCTCCGGCGCCAGATAGGCGATCACCTTGTTGTCGTCGGTGCTGTTGCGCCCGGCCAGGCCGAAATAGGCCTGGGTGCCGTCGTCGCTGACCGGAATGCCGCGCAAGCCCTCGGCGACCGCCAGATCCTCCTCCGGCGAATAGGGCTCGGGATCCAGGAACTCGACCCGGATCTTGCCATCCGACAGGCGGACATATTCGTCGATCAGCTCGCGCACCCGGCTGGCGTAGGTGGTGAAATAGGCGCCGCCGACCTCGTTCAGGCGCTGGCTGTAATAGAGCCGCAGGTCGATCGGCTCGTCGATCGCGCCCGCCACCTCCTTGGTGCCGTCCGAGACCGTGAACAGCCCCTCCTGGGTCAGATCGAGGCGGGCCGTGGTGATCAGGTTCTGGGCGAGCAGATTGACCGCGACGAACAGGATGAGCGCGAGGCCGATGCCGAGCGCGGTCCAGCGGCGGCGATCGAGGGAGGTCCACAGCTTGCTCATGGCGATGACGTCACGCCCCCTTCTTCAGCTCGACCACGGCGACGTTGATGAACAGGCTGGTGACGATCAGCGAGCCGAACAGGATCAGGTAGCGCAGATCGATCACGCCCTCGGCGATCTGGTTGAAGGTGGTGAGCAGGCTGAGATCGGCGATCGTGCGCGCCAGAACTTCCGGCGCCCAGCTGCTGAAGATCGCCTGGACCATCTCGATGCCGCTCATCAGGAACCCGAAGCAGGCGGCCGCGGCCAGCACGAAGGCGATCACCTGGTTCTTGGTCAGCGCCGAGACTGCGGCGCTGATCGCCAGCATCGCGCCCGCCACCAGCCAGCTGCCGAGGTAGCTCGCCAGGATCACGCCATTGTCCGGATCGCCCAGGTAGTTGACCGTGAGCCACATCGGGAAGGTCAGGAGCAAGGCGCTGCCGATGAACAGCCAGCCGGCGATGAACTTGCCGATGACCGCCTGGGCGGTGGTGATCGGCAGGGTCATCAGGAACTCGAGCGTGCCGGTGCGCCGCTCCTCGGCCCACAGGCGCATGCCGACCGCCGGCACCAGGAACAGATAGAGCCAGGGATGCCAGTTGAAGAAGCCCTGCAGATCGGCCCGGCCGCGCTCCAGCCAGCCGCCCAGGAAGAAGGTCATGCTGCCGGCGAGCGCCAGGAAGATCACGATGAACACGTAAGCGAGCGGCGAGCCGAAATAGGCGGCAAGCTCGCGCCGGATGATGGCCACGATGGCGCGCATGGCGAACGCTCCCCTAGGCCGCCTTGGTGAGGTCGCGGAAGACCTCGTCCAGGCGGCCGCGCTCGATGAAGATCTCGTCGACCTGGAGCTGGTTGGCAGCCAGCGTCTGGCGGACCCGGTCCAGCAGCTCGACCCCGGCCTTGGGCAGCAGGATCAGCTCAGCCCGATCGGCCGCGGTGGCGCGCTCCTCGATCCCGGCCACGCCGTCCAGCCCGGCCAGCAGCCGGCGGGCGCCGGCCAGGCTGGCGCCGGCCAGCCGCAAGGTGACCGCATGGTGGTGGGCGGAATGGACCAAGAGCTCGCTCGGGCCGGCATCGGCCACGATCCGGCCGCGCGCGATGATGATCGCCCGCGAGCAGATCGCCTCGACCTCCTCCAGGATATGGGTCGAGATGATGATCGCCTTGCCGGCGGACAGCTCGCCCAGGAGCGTGCGCACCTGGTGCTTCTGATTGGGATCGAGGCCGTCGGTCGGCTCGTCCAGGATCAGGACCTCGGGATCGTGCAGCAGGGCCAGCGCCAGGCCGACCCGGCGCTTGAAGCCCTTGGACAAGGTGTCGATCGGCTGGCCGAGCACGCCCGCCAGATCGAGCCGCTCGACCATGGCGCCGATCCGCTGCTTGCGCGCCTCGGCATCCAGGCCGCGCACCTCGGCGACGAAGCGCATGATCCCCGCCGGGGTCATGTCGCCATAGGCCGGCGCGCCCTCGGGCAGGTAGCCCAGCCGCTGGCGCACCGCGATCGGGTCCTGGGCGACATCGAAGCCGCAGACCTGGACGGTGCCGGCGGTCGGCGCCAGATAGCCGGCGATCATCCGCATGGTGGTCGATTTGCCGGCGCCGTTGGGCCCCAGGAAGCCCAGGACCTCGCCGCGGCCGACCTTGAAGCTGACCCCGTCAACCGCAGCGATCGCGCCAAAGCGCTTGCTCAAGGCCTCGATGGCCAGCAGCGTATCCATCTCGCTCTTGCCCTCTCGCACTCCGGCGTGGCGCAAGCCGCGTCGCCGGATCCCGCCAGCGTGGCGATTCGGCGCCTGGATTTACGCTAGCGGCTTGATCTGTCAAGAGCTTCGCGGCGAGCGGCAGATGAAGCTTCGTTCATGTCGAGGGCCGCGGGCCTGCCCCGCCTAGGGCTTGGTCTTTTCCATCAGCACCATGCCGGCGGCATCAACCAGCACCACGCCCGCCGGCCCGCCATCGGCCTTCGCGGCCGCCCACTGGTCGAGCAAGGTGTTGAGATAGCTGCGCTGGCCGGTCGGCGGCACCTTGGCCCAGGCCTCGGTGGTGCTGACCTGGACGGTGCCGGCACCGACCGGCGCCACCTGGTCGAACAGCTCGATGCCAGCCACCGTGAGTGCCCGCTGGTTCAAGAACGCCAGGGTCTTGCGGAAGTTCTCGACCCGCGCGGGGTCGACGGCGCCGGCAGCGCCCGCCGCGACCGGGACTGCGATCTCGGCCTCTGCCGGCAGCGCCTTCGGATCGAACGCGGGCTGATCATCCGCGGCGGCGGGCGCCGGCTCGACCGCCGCCGGCAATGGCGCTGGCGCTGGTGCTGGCGCCTCGGGCGCCGCCGCCGGCGCCGGCGCGTCATCAGCCGCGACCGGCGGCTTGGCGTCGGCCGCGATCACCACCGGGGTCGGCGCCAGCGGCTGCAGGCGCGAGCTGTGGATCCAGCCCTGACGGCCCGCTCCGCCGTCGATCGCGACCAGCAGCCAGGCGCCCTGCCGGGTCTGCTCGACCACCGTCTGGTCCTGCTGGACCCGGCCCAGCACCGGCGCGGTCAGGCCGGGCTCGGCGCGCAGATTGACATTGCTGCCGATCACCCGCAGCCGGGCGCCCTCGCCGGCCACGGCGGCGCCCCCCGCCAGCAGGTTCGCCGCCAGCAGGCCGGCCATCAGGCCCAGCCCCAAGCTCCCGTTCGCTCTGCGCCCGATCATCGCCAAGTCCGTCCACATCCCAGCCAGGAAGTGATCTGCATGCAAGTTATTCAACTTTATGATCATTTAGCGGCAGCTCAGCGCAAACTCAACCTTAAATTGAGGAGCACCCGTGCTGGACCCGGCCGCCGCCTGGTCGCTACGATCGGTTGCAAGCGCCGCTTGTGCCGGCGCGCCAAGGGGGGCGGTGCGCGATGGCTGTGACCTTCGACTGCAGCGGCCAGACGGTCCTGGTGACCGGCGGCTCCAGCGGCATCGGCCGGGCGATCGCCGAAGCGTTCCGCACCGCCGGCGCCGACGTCTGGATCACCGGCACCGCGGCCTCGATCGGCGACTATCCGCCGGGCCTGGCGGACCTCCACTACCGCCAGCTCGATCTGGCCGATGGCGCCGCGATCGAGCGCCTTGCGGCGGAGCTGCCGAGGCTCGACGTGCTGGTCAACGCCGCCGGCGTGATCGTGCGCGATGCCGCCGCCTACGCGCCCGCCCAGGTCGCGGCGGTGCTCGAGGTCAACCTGCTCGGCAGCTACCGCATGACCTGGGCGGTCCGGCCGCAGCTCGCGGCGGCGCGGGGCGCGGTCGTCAACATCGCCTCGATGACCAGCTATTTCGCGAGCCCGGGCGCACCGGGCTATGGCGCCAGCAAAGCCGCCCTCCTGCAGCTGACCAAGACCCTGGCGGCCGCCTGGGCCGCCGACGGCATCCGGGTCAACGGCATCGCACCCGGCTGGATCGCGACCAAGCTCACCGAGTACTGGCGCGCCGAGGGTCGTGACCGGGCGCTGCTGGCGCGCACGCCGCTGGGCCGCTGGGGCCGGCCGGAGGAGATCGCGAGCGCCGCCTTGTTCCTCGCCTCGCCGGCCGCGAGCTTCATCACCGGCACGACCTTGCCGGTCGACGGCGGCTACAGCGCGGTCTGAGCGGACCGCCCGAGTTCGGCCGCTGGCGAAAGGTCGCAGCGGAATCTTTCATCTATAGATGGAATATCCACGCGAAATTTGCATTTATCATTCGACCGGACTGTGCGGCCGCGACCCGACGCGGCGGCGGCGATGTGCCGTGAGCGGTCCGTCAAGCGAGGTCCGGCACCCCGCCATCGGGGTGCTGCGGGCCGGATCCCATTGATCAGACTGGTCTGGCGGCCATGGCGCAGAACAAGATGTCTTCCGGGGACGGGCTGACGGATGCGTTCCGCTCGCTGCAGTGGACGATCCGCGACCTGAACAGCACGGTCGATCAGCTCGGCCAGTCCTATGAGGGGGTCAAGCGCTCGCAGGGCGTGTTCGGCTGGGCCGGCGCGATCATGTCGGTGCTGCTGCTGACCGCCCTGGTCTGGATGGCCAACGACATCGTCCAGCTGCGCAACCAGCTGGACAAGACCGCGAACCGCTTCGACGTGCTCGACGCCCAGATCGTGGCGCTCAACAGCCAGCTCGCCAATGTCGACATCAAGCTGTCGTCGGTCGGCGCCGACATCGCCGCCGCCAAGGCCGGCCTGGGCGCGGGCGGCAACGCCCCCCAGCCAGCGGGCGTGGTCCAGGCCGCCCTGCGGCCGGGCGACGTCGGCGCGGCACCGGCTGGCGACGAGGCCCAAGGCGGCGCCATCCCGACCGCGGATGGCAACTGGCTGGTGGCACCCTCGCCGACCGCGCCGCGCGAGCAGCTGAGCCCGGACGAGCGCAGCGCCAGCACCGAGACCGTCACCGAGCCAGAGCCGGCGGCGGCCGAGCCGGCAGCCGAAGCGCCGGCCGAGGTGGCCGCGGTCGAGCCGACCGAGGTGCCGGCCGCCGCCGAGGAAGCCGCGCCGCCGAAGAAGAAGGCCAAGGCCAGCGGCGGCGGCAAGCTCTCCGATAGCGCGCTGCTCGCCTATGACGACGCCGAGATCGACAGCAGCGACGAGCTGCTGCTGCTCGACGAGAACGGCCAGCCGAAATAGCCCGGCGCGCGCGCCGCGGCCGCCGGCGTCAGCCGACGATGTCGAGGCCGGCGAAGAAGTAGGCGATCTCCTGGGCCGCGGTCTCGGGCGCATCCGAGCCATGCACCGAATTGGCCTCGATCGACTCGGCGAAGTCCTTGCGGATCGTGCCGGGCTCGGCATTGGCGGGATTGGTCGCGCCCATGACCGAGCGGTTCTTGGCGATCGCGTCCGCGCCCTCCAGGACCTGCACGACCACCGGCCCGGAGGTCATGAAGCTGCACAAGCCATCGAAGAACGGCCGCTCCTTGTGGACCGCGTAGAACGCCTCGGCCTGGGCGCGCGACAGCTGGATCCGGCGCTGGGCGACGATCCGCAAGCCCGCCTGCTCGAAGCGCGCATTGATCTGGCCGGTCAGGTTGCGGCGCGTGGCGTCGGGCTTGATGATCGACAGGGTCCGTTCGATGGCCATCCGGGGCTCCTTGGGGCGACTGCAGGGGTTGCGGTTCTGGCCGGCTTATAGCCAGCCGGGCGCGGCCTTGGAAGACGTGGCAGGGGCGCGCTCAGCCGTCCGCGGCCGCGACCGAATCGGCTTGGCGCCAGCCACGCTCCGCCTGCTGCCAGTAGACCAGGCCGGCGCCGGCCGCGCGCCAGCGCTGCCAGAGCTGGCGCGCTTGGCCAAGGGCCGCCTCGTCGCCGCCGTCGAACAGCACCAGGACCCGCTCGATCTCGGGCGGCGGCTCGGCCTCGGCGCCATCGACCAGGACCAGGACCGAGGCGCCGTTGCGAAAGTCCGGCTGGTGGCTGAGCAGGATCGGCTGCGCCTCGACCGGCCCGTCCGCGGCCGTGCCATGGGGCAGGAAGCTGTCCGGCACCAGGGTCCAGAGCGCCCGGCTCAGCGCCTCCACCCGTTCGGCCGAGGATGCCAGCACCAGCGCCCGCTGGCCGCTCGCCAGCGCCTTCTCGAGCAGCTGGAACAAGGCCGGCTCGAGCGGCGTGCGGGTCAGGTGGTAGAAGCCGAACTGGGCCATGCCGGCCAGACGCTCAGGCCTCGTAATGGTCGGCGATCAGCCGGTCGAGCAGCCGGATCCCGAAGCCGGTCGCCCCCTTGCCGGCGAGCGGCAGGTCGCGCTTCGACCAGGCGACCCCGGCGATGTCGAGATGGGCCCAAGGCACGTCGCCGACGAAGCGCTGCAGGAACACCGCCCCCGCCGTGGCGCCGGCCTCGCGGGCCCGGCCGGTGTTCTTGATGTCGGCGATCTCGGACTTGATGTGCTTGGCGTAGTCGTCGCCGAGCGGCATCCGCCAGAGGCGCTCGCCGACCGCCTTGCCGGCCGCCTCGAGCTTCTGCGCAAGCTCGTCGTTCGGGGTGAACAGGCCGGCCTGCTCATGGCCCAGCGCCACGATGATGGCGCCGGTCAGGGTCGCCAGATCGATCATCGCCTTGGGCTTGAAGCGCTCGCGGGTGTAGTGCAGCACATCGGCCAGGACCAGGCGGCCTTCGGCGTCGGTGTTGATCACCTCGATCGTGGTGCCGGACATCGCGGTGACCACGTCGCCCGGCCGCTGCGCATTGCCGGACGGCATGTTCTCGACCAGCCCCAGCACGCCCACGACATTCGCCTTGGCCTTGCGTCCGGCCAGCGCCAGCATCGCGCCGAACACGGCGGCCGCCCCGCCCATGTCCCACTTCATGTCCTCCATGCCGGCGGCCGGCTTGATCGAGATGCCGCCGGTGTCGAAGCAGACACCCTTGCCGATCAGCGCCACCGGCGGCTCGCCGCGCGCCCCGCCCTGCCATTGCAGCACCGCGACATAGGGCGGCTGATGGCTGCCCTGGGCCACGCCCAGCAGGGCCCGCATGCCGAGATGCTCGAGCGCCGCCTGGTCCAGGATATCGACGGCGAGGCCGACCTTGCCGCCGGCCTCGCGGCAGATATCGGCAAACGCCGCCGGGGTCAGCACATTGGCGGGCTCGCTCACCAGATCGCGCCCCTGGAGCACGCCCGCCGCAATCGCGCTGGCCGCCGGCCAGGCGGCCGTGGCCGCCCCCGGCTCGGCCAGATGGACCGTCAGCTTCGCGATCTCGGCGCCATCCTCCTCGGCCTCGTCCTCGCGCCGGGTGTGGTATTTGCTGAAGCGATAGGCGCGCAAGGCCGCGCCCTGGGCGAGCCGGACGGCCAGCTCGGCGGTGTTGGTCCGGCTGCCCGGCAAGGGCTCGACCACCAAGGCGGCAGCGCGCAGGCCGAGCGCCCCCAGGCGCGCTGCCAGCCGGCCGCCGACCGCTTCGAGATCGAGCGCGCTGGCCGCCGCCGGATCGTCGAGCGCCATGATCAGGAGCCGGTCGAGGCCGAGGCCGGCCGGGCAGATCAGATCGATGCTGCCGCGCTTGAACTTGTCGCCGGCCAGGCCGATCGCCCGCTTGACGGCGCCGCTGGTCTGCCGGTCGAGCTGCTCGCCTTTGGCGCCGAGCCCGCCCTCGCCGGTCGCCAGCAGGACGACGCAGCCGGTCGTGGGAAGGGCCTCGAGGGCGGCAAAATCGATGTGCATGTCAGGGGGGCTCCGAATCGCAGCTGGACTATGAGGCGCACCGCGGATCGCTGCCGGCGCTGCTGGTTTATGCGTGTATGCCGGCCACCTCTCTGTATGATAGCCGCCGATGAAAATCTATCTGCGATATCTGCTCTGGCAGCTGACCCTGCCCACGCTGTTCGCCACCCTCGCCTTCTCGGGCGCGGTCTGGCTGTCGCAGTCGCTGCGCTTCGTCGATCTGATCGTCAACAAGGGCCTGCCGCTCGCCACCTTCCTCTATCTGACCGTCCTCCTGTTCCCCTCGCTGCTCCTGGTGATCCTGCCTTGCGCCGTGTTCTGCGCGGTGCTGTTCGCCTATTACCGGCTGACCCAGGAAAGCGAGCTGGTGGTCATGCAGGCGGTCGGCCTCTCCAATATCCAGCTGGCCTTGCCGGGCCTGGTCCTGGCCCTGGTGGTGACCGGCATCGGCTATGCCAACAGCCTGTATCTGGTGCCGACGGCGTTTCGCCAGTTCCGCGATCTGCAATACCAGATCCAGCGCGACTTCTCGCATGTGCTGCTGCAGCCGGGCGTGTTCAACACGCCGGCACCGGGGCTCACCGTCTATGTCCGCGATCAGCAGGCGGGCGGCGAGCTCTCGGGCATTCTGGTGCATGACGAGCGCAAGCAGGACCGGCCGGTCACCATGATGGCCGAGCGCGGCATGCTGCTGCAGGGCGACAATGGGCCGTTGATCGTGCTCGAGCGCGGCAGCCAGCAGGAGCTCGATCTGCAGGCCCAGGCGCGGCGCAGCCTGTCGATTCTGTATTTCGAGCGCTACACTTTGGACCTCGCGGCGGCGACCTCGCCGCCGACCGACCGCCAGCGCAAGCCGCAGGAGCTGTATCTGAACGAGCTGCTCAATCCGGATGATCCGACCATCGACGAGGAGCGGCGGCGCGAGCTGATCGCGGAAGCCCATCAGCGCCTGACCATGCCGCTCGCGGCGACCGCCTTCGCGCTGATCGGCATCACGATCCTGCTGACCCGCGCCTTCGATCGGCGCGGCCCTGGGCGCGGCATCCTGACCGCGGTGCTGCTGGCGATCGGGATCCAGGCCGCGAGCATGGCGGCCGGCAACCTCGCCGAGCGCAATCTCGCCTTCGTGCCGATGCTTTATGTCGCCGCGCTCGGACCGATCCTGATCTGCCTGCTGCGCCTGGCCGGCTACCGGCTGCTGCCGCGGCCGCGGCGCCGCGCGCCGCTGGCGCCTGCCTAGGCGGCCGGGCTTGGCACGCTTCGGAGCACTCGGGTTCGAGGACGCGCGGCGGGATCGCCGCGGCGTCAGCCTGTCGCCCACCCTCTCGCTCTACATCGCCCGTCAGGTCCTGGCCGGGATCTGCGTCGCCTGGCTGGGGCTGAGCCTGGTGGCGCTGGTGGTCGATCTGATCGAGCTGTTGCGCCGGGCCGGCTCGCGCGCCGATGTCGGGCTCGACATCGTGGTCGTCATGGCCCTGCTGCACGCGCCCTTCCTGATGCAAAAGCTGATGCCGTTCTCGGTCCTGTTCGGCACCATGTTCAGCTTCCAGCGCCTGACCCGGAGCCAGGAGCTGGTGGCGGCGCGCTCGGTCGGCGTCTCGGTCTGGCAGTTCCTGACGCCGGCCCTGCTGGTCGTGTTCGGCCTTGGCGTGTTCATGGTGGCCGCCTTCAATCCGCTCGCGGCCAGCCTGTTCGCCCGCCATGAGAAGCTTGACCACGACTACTTCTCCAACACCGCGAGCCTGGTCGCGGTGTCGCAAGGGGGTCTCTGGCTGCGCCAGGAGACCGGCCAGGACCAGGAGCTGCTGGTCCATGCCCGGCAGATGACCCGCGACCCGCCGGTCCTGGTCCGGGTGGTGGTGTTCTTCTACGAGAACCAGCGCTTCGTCGCCCGCGCCGATGCCGCCTCGGCGGTGCTCGAGCCCGGCCATTGGCGCCTGGTCAAGCCGATCTATTCCAGGCCCGACGGCAGCAGCGAGCTGCGGCCGGAGCTGCTGATCCCGACGGATCTCACCCAGGATCGCATCCAGGACACCTATGCCTCGCCCGAGACCACCTCGTTCTGGGACCTGCCGAACTTCATCAGCACCCTCGAGGCGGTCGGCCTCTCGGCGCGCGAGCACCGGCTCTACTGGAATGGCCTCCTGGCCCTGCCGATGCTGCTCTGCGCGATGCTGCTGATCGGCACCACCTTCTCGCTCCGCCTCGCCCGCCGCGGTGGCACCGGTCTGCTGATCACGGGCGGGTTGCTTGCCGGCTTCGCTTTCTACATCTTGTCCGACGTGGTCTTCGCGATCGGTTTGTCGGGCCGTCTGCCGCCGGTCCTGGCAGCCTGGACTCCAGCCGGCGTCGCCATCCTGCTCGGCGTCACCACGCTGCTCCATCTCGAAGACGGCTAGCGTCTGGAGGATGGCTCTGCGCGATTGTCTTGGCCGGCCTGCCGGCTTGCGCGCCACGGGGCGCGGCCGCCGCTGGCGCCAGCTCTGCGGGCTGGCGCTGCTGCCGGTGGCGCTGCTGCTGGCCGATGGCCGCGCCGGCGCGGTCGAGCTGGGCGAGGGGCCGGCGCTGCTGGTCGCCGACGACGTCCAGGTCGACGACCGGACCAAGGTGATCACCGCCACCGGCCGGGTCGACATCACCCGCGGCGAGCGCCGCCTCCTGGCCGATCAGGTCCGCTACGACCAGACCGCCGATCAGATCGAGGCGATCGGCAACGTCACCCTGCTGGAGCCGAGCGGCGAGGCGGTGTTCGCCGACCGGGTGACGCTCTCGGGCGATCTCAAGAATGCGGTGGCCGAGCGGCTGCGGGCGCGGATCGATGCCACCTCGCGCTTCGCCGCCGCGCGCGGCCGGCGGATCGACGGCACGCGCACCGAGATGGACCGCGCGGTCTATTCGCCCTGCCCGCTGTGCGCCGATTCGAAGCGGCCGCCGCTCTGGCAGATCAGCGCGCGCAAGATCAGCCATGACGAGGCCGCCAAGGAGGTCCGCTACCGCGACGCCTTCTTCGAGCTGTTCGGCTTCCCGGTCTTCTACACGCCCTATTTCGCCCATCCGGATCCGACCGTGAAGCGCAAGTCCGGGCTGCTCTCGCCGACCTTCGGCAATGACAGCAATCTCGGCCTGACCGCGGAGATCCCCTATTATTTCGCGCTCGCGCCCAACTACGACCTGACCCTGGCGCCGATCATCACGACCCAGGAGGGTCTGGTCCTGACCGGCGAGTATCGCCAGCGGGTGCGGCGCGGCCGCTTCGATCTCGGCGGCAGCATCACCTATGGCAGCGAATCCGAGGACGATGCCGACGATCAGGCCGAGAACAGCGCGGCGCGCGGCCATGTGGTCGGCGATGGCCGGTTCGGGCTGGGCAATGGCTGGGGCTGGGGCTACGATCTGTTCGTCGCCTCGGACGACACCTATCTCGACCGCTATGGCTTCAGTGATCAGAACATCCTGACCAACCGCCTGTTCACCGAGCGGCTGTTCGGCCGCAGCTATGCTGCCTTGAGCGGCTATGGCTTCCAGGGTCTGCGCGAGGATGACGACCAGGGCCTGATCCCGGTCGTGCTGCCGCTTGCCGAAACCGAGCTGCAGAGCGATCCCTTGATGTTCGGCGCGCGCACCTTCCTGAACAGCAGCGTGCTGGCGCTGACCCGGACCTCCGGCCTCGACACCCGCCGCTTCTCGACCACCGCCGGCGTGACGGTGCCCTGGCTGGGCCTGCTTGGCGACCAGTTCGACCTGACCACGAGCCTGCGCGGCGACTACTACAACATCGACGGCGACCCGATCACCTTCGAGGATGACGGCCAGCAGTCGGAAGCCCGGCTGATTCCGTCCGCCTCGCTGTCCTGGCGCTGGCCCTGGATCGGCGACAGCTTCGGCTACAGCTCGGTGATCGAGCCGATCACGGTCTTGAACGTGCTGCCGACCGGGACCAACAGCGACGACATCCCGAACGAGGACAGCCTGGACCTGGAGTTCGACGACACCAATTTGTTCGAGCCCAGCCGGTTTCCCGGGCTCGACCGGGTCGAGGAAGGGACCAGCGTCAGCTATGGCCTGCGCTACAGCGTGTTCGGCGACCAGGGCGAGATCTTCAACGCGCTGTTCGGCCAGATCTACCGCCTGCAGCCGGACGAGCAGTTCGACGCCAATAGCGGCCTGGACGGCCATTTCTCCAACTATGTCGGCCGGGTCGAGACCACGCCGACCGACTGGTTCTCGGCCCGCTACCGCTTCCGCCTGGATCGCGACCAGCTGACGCCGGTGCGCAACGAGGTCCGCGCCGTGCTCGGGCCGCAGTTCTTCCGGGCCGATGCGACCTATCTCTCGCTCGAGGACGATCCGTCGGTCGCCGAGGAGTTCCAGGCGCGCGAGGAGCTGACCACCGGCATCCTGATCGGCCTTGGCCCGGAATTCGCCGTGCGCGCCCAGACCCGGCGCGATCTCGAGACCGCGAACACCATCGCCAACACCTTCGGCTTGATCTATCGCAACGCGTGCCTGCTCCTGATCGGCGGACTTGAACAGGATTTCACGAAGGACCGCGATGCCGGCGGTGGCACCACATTCTCGTTTCGCGTTACCTTCCAAAATCTCGGCGAGATCGGCGGCGAGGGCTCGGTGCCGGGCTTCTAGGCCGCCCGCCGGGGAACGGGATGACCTGATGACTGCAGTTTCGCGCTTCTGGGCCGCTCTGTGGCTCTGCCTGATCGCCGCCACCAGCGGCCATGCGGCCGACATGCGGATCGCCGCGGTGGTCAATGACGACGTGATCAGCGTCAAGGATCTGAGCGAGCGGCTGCGGCTGGTCATGCTGACCAGCCAGATCCCCGACAGCGAGGAGGCGCGCGCCCGGCTCGCGCCGCAGGTGCTGCGCGGCCTGATCGAGGAGACCCTGCAGGTCGCCGAGGCCAAGCGGCTGTCGCTCGACGTCAGCCAGGCCGAGGTCGACCAGGCGCTCGCCAGCATCGCCGAGCGCAACAAGATGTCGGTGCCGCAGATGCAGGAGTTCATGGCCAAGAACCAGGTCGATCTCAAGACCCTGCAGGATCAGCTGCGCGCCCAGATCGCCTGGCTGAAGGTGGTCGCGCGCGAGATCCGGCCCAAGGTCACGGTCAGCGTCGACCAGCTCGATCTGGCGGTCCAGGAGGCGCGCGGCAGCCAGGGCCAGCCGGAATATCTCCTGTCCGAGATCGTGCTGCCGGCCGACAATCCCGGCCAGGAGGCGACCGTCGCCAAGGATGCCGGGCGCCTTTACCAGACGCTGCGCGAGGGGGCCAGCTTCGAGGCCCTGGCGCGCCAGGTCTCGGCCGCCGCCAGCGCCAGCAATGGCGGCGATCTCGGCTGGGTCAAGGGCTCCAGCATCCCGCCGGAGCTGGTTGGCGCCCTCGAGCGGCTGCGGCCGGGCGAGGTCTCGGAGCCGCTGCGCTCCTCGGTCGGCTTCCACCTGTTCCTGGTGCGCGACCGGCGGATCGGGCAATCGACCAAGGCGCGCAGCGACGAGGTCCGGCTCGCCCAGATCCTGTTCCCGGCCGAAGTGGCCAGCGCCAGCGAGCTGGCCGCGCTGGGCGAGAAGGCCAATGGCCTGCGCGACCGGCTGAGCGATTGCGGGGCGGTGGCCCAGGTCGCGGCCGAGCTGGACGCGCCGGCCTCGGGCGATCTCGGCTGGCTCAAGCTCGGCGATCTGCCAGCCGGCTTGAGCGAGGCGGTCGCGACCTTGCCGGCCGGCGAGATCAGCCAGCCGCTGCGCGGCCCGGCCGGCATCCATCTCCTGATGGTCTGCGAGCGCCGGACCCCCGATGGACCCGCGGTCGACCGCGAGCAGCTGACCAAGCGGCTGGAGCAGGAGCGGATCGAGCGGCTGGCGCGGCGCTATCTGCGCGACCTGCGCAAGGACGCCTTCGTCGACGTCCGGCTGTGAGCAGGCCGCTGCCAAGGCCATGACGGCGCCGGATGCCGAGCCACCGCTGGCCCCGTTGCGCGCGGTGCTGGACGAGTTCGGCCTGCGCGCCGACAAGCGCCTCGGCCAGCATTTCCTGCTCGACACCAACATCCTGGCCCGGATCGCCGCCGCGGCCGGCCCGCTCGCCGGCAAGACCGTGCTCGAGGTCGGCCCAGGCCCGGGCGGCCTGACCCGCGCCTTGCTCGCGACCGCAGCCGCCGAGGTGATCGCGATCGAGCGGGACCCCCGCTGCATCGAGGCGCTGGCGCCGCTGGTGGCGCACGCCGCCGGCCGGCTGCGGCTGATCACGGGCGACGCGATGAGGCAGCCCCTGGCCGAGCTGGCCCATTCCGGCCGCCTCGTGATCGTCGCCAACCTGCCCTACAATGTCGGCACGCCGCTCCTGATCGGCTGGCTCGACCAGCTGGAGCACATCGAGCAGATGGTCCTGATGTTCCAGCGCGAGGTCGCCGACCGGCTGCTCGCCGGCCCCGGCAGCCGGACCTATGGCCGCCTCTCGGTCCTGGTGCAGTGGCTCTGCCAGGTCGAGCGGATCATGCATCTGCCGGCCGCCGCCTTCGTGCCGCCGCCCAAGGTCGCCTCGTCCCTGCTCCGCCTGCGGCCGCGCCCCCAGCCTTTGGCGCCGGCCGACCGCCGGGCGCTGGGCCAGGTCCTGGCCGCCGCCTTCAACCAGCGCCGCAAGATGCTGCGCACCAGCCTGAAAGCCCTGGTGCCAGCGCCCGAGCCCCTGCTCGCCGCCGCCGCCGTCCCGCCCACCGCCCGCGCCGAGACCATCGACATCGCCGGCTTCTGCCGCCTGGCCCAGGCCTACCAGGCTCAGCAGCCCTAGTCCAAGTCCCCAACCCAGCAATCAGACGACCAGGCGACCAGGCGACCAGCGCGCACCCTGCTTAACCCAATCTGCAGCGGCTCCGGCGATCCTGCCCATGGTCCGGGCGATCCTGGGAGTCCGTCCCGTCGATCATTCGATCTATTCTGCGGGCGGACTCCCAGGATCGCATGGACCAGCCGCCATCATCGCAGCCACTGGTGAAGCGATCGTTAACGGCGGCGCCGGCCAGCCACTTCAAGCCTCAGTCGTCGCCCAGCCGGCTCGGCATCGAGGGCACCCAGACATAGCCGTCCGGATCGACCAGGCAGCATTCGCGCAAGCCATGCGGCTTGTCGCGGCAGGGGCTGAGCACGTCATGGCCGGCCGCCCGGGCGCGCGCCTCGGCGGCGTCGGGGTCGAGCTGGTAGAGGCGCAGCTCGATGCCGACGCCGCGCAGCGCGCCGTCGCCGGTCAGGCTGAGCAGCGGATGGTCGTGGAAGCTGTGATCGGCATGCAGCATCCATTGCTGGCCGCCATGGCGCAGGACCGCGAAATCGCCATCGGCATAGACCGTCTCGACCGCGAGCACGCCGGTCTGGAAGGCCAGGCTGCGGCCGACGTCCCGGACCAGGAGATTGACGCCGAAGCCGGTCAGCGAGCGGCCAAAGACCGGGGCCGGCAGCCAGGGCTCGCTCGTGCGGATCTTCATCGCAACCTCCTTCGCCACGCGCCGCGCACCACCGCGCATCGGCCGCAAGCTGCTAAAACACTTGCAAAAAAGCCCTGCCTCCACAACAAGAAGAGCAGTCCCGCCGGCTCTGGCTGGCGGCTTGAACCGGAACTCACCTGGTCGCTTTCGGCGACGCACCAAAAGGGAGTAGGGCGCAATGCCTGGCATCACCAAGTCGCTGCTCGCCGCCAGCGCGGCCATCGCGCTGACCGCGGGTCTGGCCCATGCCGAGATCGTGATCGCGACCGCAGGTCCGATGACCGGGCAGTATGCGACCTTCGGCGAGCAGATGAAGAAGGGCGCCGAGCAGGCGGTCAAGGATCTGAACGCCAAGGGCGGCGTGCTGGGCGAGCAGCTGGTGCTGAAGGTCGGCGACGATGCCTGCGATCCCAAGCAGGCGGTCGCGGTCGCCAACCAGATGGTCAATGACGGCGTCGTGCTGGTCGCCGGCCATTTCTGCTCCGGTTCCTCGATCCCGGCTTCGGCGGTCTACAACGAGGAAGGCATCCTGCAGATCTCGCCCGCCTCGACCAACCCGCAGCTGACGGAGCAGGGCTTCGACAACGTGTTCCGGGTCTGCGGCCGGGATGACCAGCAGGGCCAGGTGGCGGCCAACTACGTGGTCGACAAGGCGGTCGGCACGAAGGTCGCGGTGGTCCATGACAAGACCGCCTATGGCAAGGGCCTGGCGGACGAGTTCAAGAAGCAGTTGAACGCGCGCGGCACGACCGAGGCGATGTACGAGGCGATCACCGCCGGCGACAAGGACTTCACCGCGCTGATCACCAAGATGAAGGATGCCGGCGTCGATCTGATCTATCTGGGCGGCTACCACACCGAGGCCGGCCTGATCGTGCGCCAGGCGCGCGAACAGGGCCTCGCCGCCAAGATGATGTCGGGCGACGCATTGGTGACCGACGAATATTGGTCGATCACCGGCGATACCGGCCAAGGTACCTTGATGACCTTCAGCCCGGATCCGCGCAAGAACGAGACCGCCAAGCCCGTGGTCGAGGAGTTCACCGCCGCCGGCTACGATCCGGAAGGCTACACCCTCTACACCTATGCCGCGATCCAGGCCTGGGCGCAGGCCGTCGAGAAGGCCGGCTCGGCCGATCTCGCCAAGGTCACCGAGAACCTGCGCGGCAACCAGTTCGAGACCGTCCTCGGCGCGATCTCCTTCGACGAGAAGGGCGACGTCAAGGGCTCGAACTACGTGATGTATCACTGGGACAACGGCCAATACATCGAAGAGGAAGGCTGAGCCGCCTCTTCCTGCCGTTGAAGCACGCAACCGGGCCGCTCGCGGCCCGGTTCTTTTTTGTGGCCCGCCGCTCCGCTATGGTGAACCGGCAGCGCTGGAGGGCACCATGGCCATCATCAACCGGATCGCCGATTTCCACGACGAGATGACGGCCTGGCGGCGGGATCTGCACGCCCATCCGGAGATTGCCTTCCAGGAGCACCGCACCGCGGCGCTGGTCGCCGAGAAGCTGCGGGCGTTCGGCGTCGACGAGGTCCATACCGGCCTGGCCACGACCGGCGTGGTCGGCGTGCTGCGCGGCCGGCCGGGCGACGGCGCGATCGGCCTGCGCGCCGACATGGACGCCTTGCCGATCCAGGAGCAGACCGGCCTCGCCCACGCCTCGACCAGTCCCGGCCGGATGCACGCCTGCGGCCATGACGGCCACACCACGATGCTCCTGGGTGCCGCCAGGTACCTGGCCGAAACCCGCAACTTCGCCGGCACGGTCTATCTGATCTTCCAGCCCGCCGAGGAGAACGACGGCGGCGGCCGGGTCATGGTCGAGGAAGGCCTGTTCGAGCGCTTTCCGGCCAGCCAGGTCTACGGCATGCATAACTGGCCGCGCCGGCCGGTCGGCAGCTTCGCCATGCGACCCGGCCCGATCATGGCGGCGGCCGACCGCTGGACCATCGAGCTCCTGGGCCGAGGTGGCCATGCCGCGACCCCGCATCTCTGCCAGGACGGCATCGTCGCCGGCGCGGCGATCGTGAGCGCCTTGCAGACCATCGTCGCGCGCAATTGCGACCCGATCGAGCAGGCGGTGGTCTCGGTCACCCAGTTCCATGCCGGCGACGCCTTCAACGTGATCCCGGAGACGGTCCAGCTGGTCGGCACCGCCCGCTCCTTCAGCCCGACCGTGCGCCAGCTCCTGGCGGCCCGGATCGGCCAGCTGGCCGAAGGCATCGCGGCCGCCCACGGGGTCACGGCCACCTACCGCTTCATCGAGGGCTATCCGCCGACCGTGAACAGCGCGGCCGAGACCGAGCGGGCCGCCGAGGTCGCCGCCGAGATCGTCGGCGCCGAGCGGGTCGATCCGGCGACCCCGCCGGTCATGGGCGCGGAGGACTTCGCCTTCATGTTGCAGCGCCGGCCCGGCAGCTACATCTTCATCGGCAATGGCGGCGGCGAGGACGCGCCGATGCTGCACAACCCCAACTACGATTTTAACGACGAGATATTGCCGATCGGCGCGAGCTACTGGGCGCGCCTGGCGGAGCGGCTCTTGCCGGTCGGTTGAATAAGGGCAACATTCGATCAGATTTCGGTTAACGCACCCTCAAGGATGGCAGGGGGTGCCGTTTCCTGATTGTGGCGGGCCGCGATACTAATTAAAACTTCCTTTAAATCCGTAACAATGCGGCAGATGACGATGCCAGGCGAACGCTATGTCGGGGAGCGACGAGCACTCCGCCACTTCCTCACCGAGCTGCGACCCTTGGTCACCGCAGCCCTTGGCGAGAACGCCCTGCTGCGCTTTCGAATCGAGCGCGCCCTCAAGGTCGGCGATCTCGATTCGCTCCGGGCCGCCAGGGAGGCCTTCCACAATCAGCCCGACGATCTCAAGCGCCGCCTGATGCGCGGCATCTTCGAGGGGCCGGCCGAGCGGCCGGAGCCGCCCGCGACCGTGCGCGGCAGCGGCCTCCAGGCCAAGCCCAAGACCCCCTTCGTGCGCTTCGAGGCCCTGCCGGCCGCGCGCGCCGAGGATGTCATGCTCCGGGTCGAGCTGGAGCCGCAGCCCAATGCCGGCGCGCCGCTCCGGGTGATGGTCCGGCCGGGCACCCTGCCCAGCACCGCCGCCCGGGCGCTGCGCGAGATCGCGAAGTGGATCGAGCAGGACCGGCGGTTGCTGTCGATCCGCCATTGGCAGGACAAGATGGACGCGGTCGACAGCCGGGTCGGCGCCGATCTGGCGGTCGCGAGCGAGCCGGACCACCCCGGCGACAACGCCGATCAAGCCTGAGGGCATGGCGCCCATCGCAAGGTTGCTCCGGACCGCCGTCGCGGCGGGCCTGCTGCTGGCGCTGGCCGCCTGCGGGCCGCGCATCAGCGTCGGCCCGATCGGCGATGCCGGCGCCGCCCGGAGCGCCCTCCTGGCGGCCAGCGCTGGCGACACCCCGGTATTCGCGGAAGTCTACGGCAATCCCTACGGCCTCGACCCGGCCCGGCGCGACAGCCTGGTCGTCAGCAATCTGGCGGAGGGCGTGGTCGGCCACGAGGTCCGCTTCACCACCGACCGGGCGCAAGCGCCGCAGCCGGAGCCGCGCCTGATCGCGCTGCTCAACCCGCTGGGCGACCCGTCCGGCGACATCATCTGCACATCGCCGCGCCAGATCCACACCGGTGCCGCCAGCGGCGAGCTGCTGGTGATCGCCGCGTTCTGCAACCAGACCAAGCTGATCAACATGGCGCGCGGCCAGGACAGCATCAGCGGCCCGACCGACCGCCATATCAAGCGGCTGCTCTGGCGGGTCGGCGGGGCGTTGTTCCCGGACGACTACGAGAACAGCTACGGCTTCAACTGGATTCCCTGGCTGGACATCGGCATCGGCGGCAGCTTCGGCTTCTGACCGGGCTCAGCCACCCGCGCTGGGCGCGTCCAGGCCGGCCTCACTCGTCCGAATAGGCATCCTCGAAGCGCGGCGCCGGCGCCTCATGCAGCTGGGCAGGGTCCTTGCTGGCAGCGCGCGCCGCGATCACCGCCGAGTCCAGCTCGAGCTGGCCGCACAGGCCCAGCAGCACCGGATCGCGCGGCCGGATTTCCGAGCTCTTCCAATGGGTCCGGTCGCGCACCGCGTTGACCGTGTTCTTGGTGGTGCCGAGCAGCTTGCAGATCTGCTGGTCGCTCAGCTCCGGATGGTGGCGCAGCAGCCAGGCGATCCCGTCCGGCCGGTCCTGGCGCTTGGACAAGGGCGTGTAGCGCGGCTCCTTGCGCTTGGGCTGCTTGATGTCGGCGGAGGCCGGGCGGGCCAGCTTCAGCCGCGCCTTGGTGTCCTTCTGGCAGCGCTCCAGCTCGCTCCGCTCCAGCTGGCCGCTCGCGACCGGATCCAGGCCCCGGATGCCAGCGCCCACCTCGCCATCGGCAATGCCCTTGACCTCCAGCGCGTGCAGGCCGCAGAACTCGGCGATCTGGTCGAAGGTCAGGCTGGTGTTCTCCACCAGCCAGACGGCGGTGGCCTTGGGCATCAGCGGTCGGTCCATAATTCAACTCCTTGGGCACAACGCGAAAAGCAGCGCGATGCACCATGCGCAGTTTCTCGAGCTTTGGCCTTAGATGGGCAGGCGGTCAGGGCAAGCCAACGGCGGCGCCTACTTATCGGGCACCGGCACCGTATAGTTCAAGGCCAAACGACCGCCATCGGGATAAATGCACTGGCCCGTTAGATAGCTGGCATCCTCGCTGGCCAGAAAAAGAGCGACCTTCGCGACCTCCTCGGGCTCGCCGCAGCGGCCCATCGGCGTGCGCGACAGGATCCGGCCGCGCGCCGCCTCGTCATGCATCACGACCTTCAGCAGGTCGGTCATGATCGAGCCCGGCCCGACCGCATTGACCCGGATGCCCTTGTCGGCCAGCGCCAGCGCCATGACCTTGGTCAGCTGGTTGAGCGCGCCCTTGCTGACCACGTATGGCACCTGGTTGGGGATCGCGAGCACGGCATTGGCCGAGGACATGTTGACGATCGCCCCCTTGCCCGCCTGGACCATCACCCGCGCCGCCGCTTGCCCGACCAGGAAGGCGCCCTTCAGATTGACCCGCAGCACGGCGTCGAAATCGGCCTCGCTGATGGTCAGGAAGTCGGCCGTCTTGATGATCCCGGCATTGTTGACCAGCACGTCGAGCCGGCCATAGGCGGCCAGCGTCGCGTCGACCAGCGCCTGCGCCTGGCCGGCATCGCCGACGTCGGTCCGGACGAAGCGGGCGCGCCCGCCCGCCTGCTCGATCGCCGCCACCACCTCGGCGGCCGGCCCCTCGGCGATGTCGGCCACCACCACCGCCGCCCCCTCGCGGGCGAACAGCAGGGCGCAGGCCCGGCCGATGCCCTGGGCGCCGCCGGTGACGATCGCGACCTGCTCGGCAAGCTTCATGCGGCTATTCTCCTGCTGAATTCGGGCCATCTAGCACGAGCGGCAGCGCCACGGCGCGCAGCCGCGGCCCCGCCGCCCATGCCGGGCCTCAAGCCGACAGCGCCGCCGGCGCGGTCCGCTCGCGCTTCACCAGGAGCTTGTTGAGGGCCGAGATGTAGGCGCGCGCCGCCGCCAGGATGGTGTCGATCTCGGCCGCCTGGCCCGCCACCGCCTTGCCGTTCTCCTCCAGCCGGACCGTGACCTCGGCCTGGGCGTCGGTGCCCTCGGTCACGGCGTGGATCTGGAACAGCGCGAGGTTGGCGCTATGGGGCACCAGCTGCTTGATCGCGTTGAAGGTGGCATCGACCGGGCCGCTGCCCTCGGCCTGGGCCGAATGCTGCACGCCGTCGATCTCGAGCACCAGCTTGGCGACCGAGCGCGGCCGGGAGCCGCAGGCGACGTCCAGCTCGAGCACCTTGATCTTCTGGTGCGCGGCCGCGATCTCGTCGTCGACCAGCGCGATCAGGTCCTCGTCGAACACCTCCTTCTTCTTGTCGGCCAGCGCCTTGAAGCGGGCGAACGCCTCGGCCAGCGCATTGTCGCCCAGCTCATAGCCCAGCTCCGCCAGCTTCTTCTTGAAGGCGTGCCGGCCGGAATGCTTGCCCATGACCAGATTGGAGCGGACCAGCCCGACATCCTCCGGCCGCATGATCTCGTAGGTGCCGGCATCCTTCAGCATGCCGTCCTGGTGAATGCCCGCCTCGTGCTGGAAGGCGTTGGCGCCGACGATCGCCTTGTTGGGCTGGACCGCGAAGCCGGTCACGGCGCTGACCAGGCGGGACGCCCGGGTGATGTGCTGGGTCAGGATCCGGGTCGGATAGGGCAAGATGTCGTGGCGCGTCTTCAGCGCCATCACGATCTCCTCCATCGCGGCGTTGCCGGCGCGCTCGCCGATGCCGTTGATGGTGCACTCGACCTGGCGCGCACCCGCCTCGACCGCACGCAGGGAGTTGGCGACCCCCAGCCCCAGATCGTTATGGCAATGGACCGAGATCACCGCCTGATCAATGTTCGGCACCCGGTTCCTGATCATCCGGATCAGGTCAGCGAACTCCTCCGGATAGGCGTAGCCGACGGTGTCGGGGATGTTGATCGTGCCGGCACCGGCGCTGATCGCCGCCTCGATGCAGCGGCAGAGGAAGTCGTGCTCCGAGCGCGAGCCGTCCTCGCAGCTCCACTCGACGTCGTCGGTGTGGCTGCGCGCCCGGCTGACGCTGGCGATCACCGCCTCCAGCACCTGGTCCGGCGTCATCTGCAGCTTGACCCGCATATGCAAGGGGCTGGTGGCGATGAAGGTGTGGATGCGCTTCCTGGCCGCCGGCTGGAGCGCCTCGGCGGCGCGGTCGATGTCGGCGAACTGGGCGCGGGAAAGCGAGCAGACCACGCTGTTCTTGATGATCTTGGCGACCTCGTGCACGGCCTTGAAATCGCCCTCCGAGGCGATCGCGAAGCCGGCCTCGATCACGTCGACGCCCATCTGCTCCAGGACCTCGGCGATCTTCAGCTTCTCCTCGACGGTCATCGAGGCGCCGGGCGACTGCTCGCCGTCGCGCAAGGTGGTGTCGAAGATGATGATCTGATTCGACGCGCCGCTCAGGCTGGCTGGCTGGCTTGGCGTCTGGTCAGTGGTCGTGCTGGCCGACATGGCCCGGTTCCCTTCTTGGCGGATGGTTGCGGCTTGGCTGGCTTTCGCCCCGGTCCCCTGAACACGCCTGCCAACCCTTGGGCTGACCGGCTGCTGCGCTCAGGGGCAGCTAAGTCGAAGCTCCGCAAGAAGCAGGGCGTGGCCGAAGGTCAGCCGGTGATCGCACCGGCTCAGCCGTGACAGCATGGCAAGATCGCCCCGCTTCATGACGGCTCCGACAGGGCGGGTTCGCCCTTCTCCTTCAACCAGCAAGGCCGCCAGAGCGGCCGACCGCCTAAATTAGAAACCGATCATCAGCGCTTTGTAAACCCCGTTGATGGCGGCAGCACCGGCCATGCCGCCATCACCAGGAGCAGCGCCTACCAGCGGTCGCGACCATGATGCCAGCCGCCACCACGGTGCCAGCCACGATGCCCGCGCCAGCCGCGGTCATGGCGCCAGTCGTCCCGATAGCCGTCGCGGTAGCCCTCGGCATAGCCAAACCGCCGGCCATGGTGGTCAGGCCCGTCCGGCACGATCACGCAGCCGGCGAGCAAAGGCAGCAGGGCCACCGCTGCCAGGCCAAGCGGGCGCAGCAGGCGGCGGGGGTCGAGCGACATGGGCGGATCCTCCTCCACAAGAACCATTGCGGAGGAGCTTGCGCCCGCCTGCTTGAACCGCCTCTGACGGCGCCGTTGGGCGGCCGTTCAGCTGGCGGCCGTTCAGCTGGCGAGCGACCTTACTGGACCGGCACCACCAGCACCGGGCAAGGCGCACGGCGGACCACCCGCTCGGTGGTGCTGCCGCGCAGACTGTCGAGCAAGCCCTGGTGGCCGGCCGTGGGCATGGCGATCAGATCGACCTCCAGCTCCTTGGCGGCCGCCAGGATGCCCTCGACCACATCGCCGCTGCGCAGGCTGAGCCCGCCCGGGAGGTTGTGCACGACCGGCGCGGAATCGCGATCGCCGACATGGAGCAGATGCACCTCCGGCTCGACGTCGAGCAGCTTGGCCAGCTCGGTCGCCGCGGTGCTGGCGGCTTCCGGGCGCGGCGCGCGGTCGACCGGGATCAGGATCCTCTTCAGGCTGAGGCTGCCATTGCCGGAATCGACGAAGCCCTTGGCTCCCTCGGGGATCAACAGAGCGCGCATGTCGCCGCTGCGCACCATCGGCTCGGCGACCGAGCCGTGCAGCCAGCGGGACAGGCCCTCGCGACCATGGGTCGCGAGCACCATGAAGTCGCAAAAATGGGCGTTCAGGAAGGCCGCCATGCCGGCCACCGGGTCGCCGCCCAGCTCGGTCTTGGCGACCTTGATGCCGGCTCGCTTGTCGACTTCCTCGCGCGGCGTGCCAGGCTTGAGCATCTGCCAGTTGGCGAGCGTCGTGCGCACGCTCGGGAAGGCGCCCCAGTCGGTGCTGGCGCCTTGCTCGCCGGCATGCAGAATGTGCAGCTTGGTCTGGCCGGCCAGCGCGATCTTGAGCGCATGCACGAAGGCGACCTCGCTCGCCGGGGTCAGATCGGTCGGGTGCAGCACCGAGGTCACCATCGGCCTGGCGGCGGCATCGAGTTCCATCGCTTGCGTTTCCTCCTGGTGGCTGACGCCAGCCTGGTCCATTGGGACCATTGTCGACCGGCGCCTTTGATTCTGGTCAAGGCAGCCGCTGTTTCGCGTGCCTTTATCGCTGCCGTTGGCGCATCTTCCAACCGGCTGCTCGCTATCGTCGTCGGTTAATCGCCGCGATCGCCGCCTGGCCCAGCAGGGCAAGGTCGGGATTCTGCCGGGCCGCCGCCTCGATCGCCGCGGCCGCGCCCGGTCCACCCACCTCGCCCAGGCCGCGCACGGCGTTGTTGCGGTAGAGCGCGTCCAGCCGGCGCAAGGCGTCCTCGACATAAGCGGTCTCATCCTGCGCCAGCCGGCTCTCGGCCGCTTGCGCCGCCAGCGGCTCGTCTGGGTGCCCGGCCAGCCAGGCCCGCTGCTCGCGGAACCGCGCAGCCGCCCGCTCGGCCGCCGCCTGGCGCCGCTCGGCCGGCACGCCGCCCGCCAGCACCTGGCGCAGCAGCGGCTCCGCCGCCGGGCCGAGGCGGCCGATCGCCTGGCGGAACCGGTCGATCTCGTCGGCCGCCCCGCATTGCCAGCTGAGCAGCTCGTAGAGCAGCGCCCGCTGGTCCGCGCCCAGCACCGCATCCGCCGGCTGCGCCCTTAAGGCGCCCGGCAGCCCGGCTGCCGGCAGCGCGAGGAGCGGGATCAGGAACTGGCGCCGTCGCATCGCCCTTGCCTCCTCAATTCGCCGGATAGCCGCCATCGGCCCAGAGCCGCCGCTCCAAGGCCGGGCATTCCGCCGTCTGGCCAGCGCCTTGGCAGCCGGCGGTCGGCTGGTCGGGCCTGGCGCCATAGAGGCTGTTGATGGTCGAGGCAGGGTTGAAATGGCCGCGGAAGATCTGGCCTTCGGTCAGGAACGCGCGGCTGTCCGAGCAGGGCCACATCACGTTGGTCGGATCGAACTGCGCGGTGCTGCCGCCGCAGCCTTGGGGATGCTGCAGGCTGAAGGCATGGCCCAGCTCATGCACCAAAAGCTCGTCGCCGGTGTCCTTGCCCATCACGATCCGGGCGCCGAAATCCGACCAGCCGGTGGTCGTGCTGCCCTCGACCGTGTTGATCCAGTAGATGTTGATGCGCTTGGCATCGAAGCCGATCTTGGTCGAGAAATCGTTCCAGTTGCGATTGTCGCCGCCGGTCGAGTTCAAAAGCGCGTTGTCGATGTCGGGATCGGCGGTCGCGTCCTTGATCTGGAAGTCGGTCAGCATCGTGCCCATGCGCTCGCGCGACCAGATCACCACCGCGTTCAAGGCGGCGATGAACGCATGGTCGCGCTGCGCCGGAAATGGCCCTTGCACGATCCAGACCGTGGCCGGCAGCCGGAGCTGATCGCCCAGCGACAGAAAGAATCGGTCACCGCCGCCGCTGGTCCAGGGCAGGTCGGCGCGGCGCGGCGCCCGGTTCTGGCCGAAGCCGACCGCTTCGTTGCGGTTCGGCGCGGCCGCACTCGCCAGCCGGCCGACATTCAGCTCGACCTCGCCGCTGCCCTCGCGCGTCCGGCCGCGATCATTGACGATCGTGCCATCGCTGCTCTCGGCGCCGTCGACCAGGAGGCCGGCATCGAGCGAGACATTGCGGGCGGTCACGGTATCGCAGGCCGCCAGCGCCAGCAGCGCCGCGAGGCAGGTGTGAGCGCGCCAAGGCGGGCGAGCCATCGGTCAATATCCTTGCAGCCCGGACCAAGCGGCCCGAGGCATCAATTCAGCGGGTGCGACCTTGCCGCTGCGCAAACGCAGCAATGCAAGGTAGCATGGCGCGGTCGTCCGGGACCAGGGCGCCGCCAGCCGGACCAACGGTCGGGCTGCCGGAACCGCAGGAAGCGCTCACCGATTGCCGTGGTCATTGCTATAGGAGCTTCGGGATAGGCTGCGTCTGGTCCGCACCATCATCATGCCATCGCCTTTGCCGATCGATCCCAAGGCACGCCCGGCCGCGCGCCACCCATGGTGAGCCGCCCGCTCGAAGCGCCGGCTGAGCCTCGGCCGCTGCGCGCCCTGCTGCGCCAGCCGGCCTTCCTGCGCCTGTGGCTCTGCGGCCTGGTCTGCGGCGGCCTGCGCTGGCTCGAGCTGCTGGCGGTGGGCGTCTATGTCCTGCAGACCACCGGCTCGGCGACCGCCGTCGCGCTCGCCACCTGCGCCCGGATGGCGCCGATGTTCCTGTTCGGCCTGGTCGCCGGCATGCTGGCCGACCGCTTCGATCGCAAGCGGCTGCTCCAGCTCCAGGTCGGCGCGGTCGGGCTGATCAGCCTCGGCCAGGCGGTGCTCGCCTGGCAGGGTGCCCTGGCCTACTGGCATGTCGTGCTCGGCGCCTTCGTCAGCGGCACGCTCTGGGCCAGCGATTTCCCGATCCGCCGGACGCTGCTCGGCGAAGCCTCGGGCCTGGCCCGGATCGGCCAGGCGATGGCGCTGGATTCCGCGACCAGCAACGCCACCCGCATGATGGGCCCGGCCCTGGGCGGCCTGCTGCTGGAGCAGACCGGCCTTGCCGGCACGCTGCTCCTGGTCGGCGTCTGCTACGGCGGGGCGGTGCTGATCATCTGGCCGCTCGCCGCGGCCCCGGCCGCCCATCGCACCCTCGGCCTGCTGGCGCCGCTGATCGAGGGCTGGCACGCGGTCGGCGCCAACCGGGTCATCCAGGCGGTCCTCGCGATCACCGTGATCGTCAATCTCTGGGGCTTCGCCTACATCTCGATGGTGCCGGTGATCGGCGCCCGCCAGCTGGGCCTCGGCCCGACCGCGATCGGCCTGCTCGCCGCCACCGAGGGCCTGGGCGCCCTCATCGGCGCCTTCCTGTTCGGCGTCTGGGCCAGGCCCGCCAACTATCTGCGGGTCATCTTCTACGCCTCGGTCCTGTTCCTCGTCGCCCTGCTCGGCTTCGCGCTCTCGCTCTGGTGGCTGCTGTCCGGCCTGCTCCTCCTGCTCTCCGGCATCACGATCGCGGGCTTCGCGGTCATGCAGGGCACGCTCGCCTTCCTCGCCGCCCCACCCGCCTTGCGTGCCCGGATGATGGGCCTGGTCAGCGTCGCGATCGGCGCCGCCCCGCTCGGCATGCTCCACGTCGGCGTGCTGGCCGAATGGTTCGGCGCCGGCCCCGCCGTCGCGATCATCGCCGTCGAGGGCCTGGCGGCCATGATCGCCACCGGGCTCACCTGGCCCGAGCTGCGCCGCCCCAGCCCGCGTCTGGGCCAGCCCCCACCAACCTAGCCCGCGGCAATCCGGCCGTGCCCTGCCCCGCCGACAAGTCGGCCTGTCGGCGGCCGGACTCCCAGGATCGCATGGACCATGGTCAGGATCGCCCAACCAGCTGAAGATTGGGTTAATCAGAGCGCGCTTCCTTCCCATGCTCCGGCGTCGAGCCTTGACCTTGCCGCCAGTGGAAGCTTTAGCGTCCGCCCTCTTCAGCCCGGCAGCGTCGCCGCACCGCCGCGACATCCAGGACAGGCGCCGGATCGCGCCAGGCACGGCCACGCCTTTCAGGAGTTCGCCCATGCGCCGCATTGTCATCGCCGCCGCCACGCTCGCCGCCCTTGGCGCGGCACCGGTGCTGGCCCAGCACAACCATGGCGGCGGCATGGCGACGGCGCCCGATCTGTCGGTCCTGCCAGCGGTCTGCCAGCAGGCTCTGCACGGCGCGGACCTGGCGCCGATGATGCCGGACATGGCCATGGGCGCGATGCCGATGGGCGACGCCCAGAAGGCGTCCTACGACGCCATGCTCAAGATGACCGGCCCGATGATGGCGACCCACGCGATCGCGGATCCGGACCTCGCCTTCAATTGCGGCATGATCGCCCATCACCAGGGCGCCATCGACATGGCGAACGCGGTCCTGAGATACGGCAAGGACCCCGCGACCAAGCAGATGGCGGAGCGGATCGTCGAGGCGCAGCAGGCCGAGATCAAGGAGATGACCGCCCGGGCCGAGCAGCTGGCCGCGCAGTGACCGGCGGGGCTAGCTGACCGGCGGCTCGTGCAGGCAGGCGACGATGCCGGCCAGCTCCGGCCGGGGCGGCGGGTAGCGCTCGAGCACCAAGGGATCGTGGCCCGGCACCAGATGATGCTCGCTGTCGGCCAGGCGCCGGCACAGGCGGTAGCCCTCGAACAGCTCGCCGACATTGAGCACGATCGGATAGGGATTGCCGGTCCGCAGGTTGGCGTAGAAATGGACCGCGTCGGACGCCACCACCACCCAGCCGCGCCGGGTGCGCACCCGCACGATCTGCAGGCCGTGGCTATGGCCGCCAACCAGATGCAGGGTCAGCCCCGGCGCCAGCTCGGCGTCGCCGTCATGGAACGCGACCTTGCCCTTGTAGACCTGGCGGACCAGGCCGGTGACCTCCTCGACGTCGAACGGCGCCCGGAGCCGGCCATGGGCCATGTAGCGGCCGGTGGCATAGGCCATCTCGCGGTCCTGGAGGTGGAAGGTGGCGCGCGGAAAGGCCGCGAAATTGCCGGCATGGTCGTAGTGCATGTGGGTCAGGACGACCTCGCCGACCGCGCCCACGTCGACCCCGATCAAGGCGAGCGCCGCGCCCGTGTCGCGCAGGATCCGCCGCTCTCGCCGGGCACCACATTCGGCCGAAAAGCCGGTGTCGATGACCACGGTCCGCTCGGCCGAGCGCGCCACCCGGACATAGTAGGCGAGCGGCATCGGCCCGTCGTGAATGTCCTGAAAGATGAAATTCTGCCGCGCCGGCCGCGCCAGCTCGGCATATTTCAGCGCGAACAGCTCGTAGACCTGCTCGACCATGGCCGTCTCCGGTGGGACCGCCCAAGGACGCGCGGCGCGGCGCCCCGCCCGCTACTCCGCCGCCTGGACCAGCACCTCCTCGGCCGCGTCGTCATCGATCGCGTCATA
>CADEGR010000018.1:38531-52683 GCA_902826935.1 uncultured Alphaproteobacteria bacterium
ACTCCGCCGCCTGGACCAGCACCTCCTCGGCCGCGTCGTCATCGATCGCGTCATAGGCGGCGAACGCGGCGAGGTTCAGGATCTCGGACACCGAGGCGTTCATCGGCAGGATCTGGATCGAGCGGTCCAGGCCCATCAGCAACGGCCCGATCACGGTGCCGCCGCCCAGCTCCTTCAGGAGCTTGGAGGCGATGTTGGCGCTGTGCAGGGCCGGCATGATCAGGACATTGGCGGCCCCGGTCAGGCGGCAGAACGGGTAGAGCGACATCAGCTCCGGATCGAGCGCCACATCGGCCGCCAGCTCGCCGTCATACTCGAAATCGACGTTGCGCCGGTCCAGCTCCTCGACCGCGTCATGCACCCGCATCGCCTTTTGCACCTGGCGATTGCCGAAGGTCGAGAAGGACAGGAACGCGACCCTGGGCGTGAAGCCCATGCGCCGGGCAAAGCGCGCGGTCTGGATCGCGATGTCGGCCAGCTCCTCGCGGTTGGGCAGCTCGTGCACCTGGGTATCGGCGATGAACAGCGTGCGGCCGCGCGCCAGCATCATGGTCGCACCCATCAGCCGCTCGCCGCGCTTCTTGTCGACCACCCGGCGGACGTCGTCGAGCGCGGTCATGTAGTTGCGGGTGAGGCCCGTGACCATGGCGTCGGCATCGCCCAGCGCCACCATGCAGGCGCCGAACACGTTGCGGTCGAGATTGACCAGGCGCTGGCAGTCGCGGAACAGGAGGCCGCGCCGCTGGTTGCGGCGATAGAGCAGCTCGGTGTAGGCGCCGTTGCGGGCCGAGACCCGGGCGTTGACGACCTCCAGCCCGTCGGGCAGCTCGATGCCCAGCGCCTCGGCGGTCTGCGCCACCCGCTCCTCGCGGCCGATCAGGATCGGCGTGCCCATGCCGTTGTTCAGCCAGGCGATCGCGGCCCGGATCGTGGCCCCTTCCTCGCCTTCCGCGAACACCATCCGCTTGGGCTGGGCGCGCACCCGGTCGATGATCAGCTGCATGCGGGAAGCGCTCGGATCCAGCCGGGCGCGCAGCTCGGTGACATAGCGCTGCTCGTTCAGGATCGGCTTTTGCGCCACCCCGGTCGCCATGGCGGCGCGCGCCACGGCCGGCGGCACCGCGGTGATCAGGCGCGGATCGAACGGGGTCGGGATCAGGTAGTCCTTGCCGTAGCGCAGGCGCAGGCCGCTATAGGCGACGCTGACCTCGTCCGGCACCTCGGCGCGCGCCAGGTCCGCGATCGCATGGGCGGCGGCGATCTTCATCTCGTCATTGATGCTGGTCGCGCGCACGTCCAGGGCGCCGCGGAAGATGTAGGGGAAGCCCAGCACGTTGTTGATCTGGTTCGGATAGTCCGAGCGGCCGGTCGCCATGATCGCGTCGGGCCGGACCTTCTTGACCTCCTCGGGCGTGATCTCGGGATCGGGATTGGCCATCGCGAACACGATCGGCTGGGCCGCCATGCTCTTGATCATCTCGGGCGTGAACGCCCCCTTGGCCGACAGGCCGAACACCACGTCGGCGCCGGCGATCGCATCCGCCAGCGTGCGGGCATCGGTCTCGACCGCATGGGCCGACTTCCACTGGTTCATGCCGACCGCGCGGCCGCGATAGACCACGCCCTTGGTGTCGCACAAGACCGCGTGCTCGGCCGGCAGGCCCATCGCCTTCAAGAGCTCCAGGCAGGCGATCGCGGCGGCGCCGGCGCCGTTGATCACCAGCCTGATGTCCTTGATCGAGCGGCCGGTCACGTCGAGCGCGTTCAAGAGCCCGGCGGCGGCGATGATCGCGGTGCCATGCTGGTCGTCATGGAACACCGGGATGTCCATCAGCTCGCGCAGCCGCTGCTCGATCACGAAGCACTCGGGCGCCTTGATGTCCTCGAGGTTGATGCCGCCGAAGGTCGGCCCGAGCAGGCGCACGCAATTGACGAACTCGTCGACGTCCTCGGTGCCGACCTCGAGGTCGATGCCGTCGATGTCGGCGAAGCGCTTGAACAGGACCGACTTGCCTTCCATCACCGGCTTGGCGCCAAGCGCGCCCAGATTGCCGAGGCCGAGCACGGCGGTGCCGTTCGAGATCACCGCCACCAGATTGCCCTTGGCGGTGTAGTCGAAGGCCTTGGCCGGATCGGCCTGGATCGCCAGGCACGGCGCCGCCACGCCTGGCGAATAGGCGAGCGAGAGGTCGCGCTGGGTGGTCAGCGGCTTGGTCGGCGAGATCTCGATCTTGCCGGGCCGGCCGCGCCGATGCAGCTCGAGCGCCTCCTCGTCGGTGACACTGATCCTGCCTGGCCGGGCTTCACCGGCATCGCTGCTATCGATCATCGTATGATTCCCAGTACGCCGCCCCGACGATTGCCGGCTGTGCCGCCGGTCAACCTGTCCGAGCGCGGTTTTAGGTTGCAGCCTAATCCTTGACAACCGCAAACACAAATCGTGCCAGTGGCGAGCCCTTGCGCCACCTTGTCGCTTCGCCGGCAATACTTACCTTCTGGACGGACGCGCAGCGGCGTCGAGCTGGAAGGATTGCGTGCATGAACATTGCCCGGACCGCCTTGCTGATCGCGGCCTTGACCGCGCTGTTCTTGTCGGTCGGCTATCTCCTGGGCGGCCAGAGCGGGGCGCTGATCGCGTTCCTGATCGCGCTCGCCATGAACGGCTGGGCCTATTGGAACTCGGATCGCGCCGTCTTGCGCATGCACCAGGCCCGCCCGGTGACCCGCGCCGAGGCGCCCGAGCTGGTCGGCCTGGTCGAGCAGCTCGCGCGCAACGCGGGCCTGCCGATGCCCAAGGTCTATCTGCTCGAGACCAGCCAGCCCAACGCCTTCGCCACCGGCCGCAATCCGGAGCATGCCGCGGTCGCGGTCACCCGCGGCCTGATCCAGGCGTGCACGCGCGAGGAGCTGGCCGGCGTGATCGCCCACGAGCTGGCCCACATCAAGCACCACGACACGCTGACCATGACGATCACGGCGACGCTCGCCGGCGCGATCGGCTTTCTCGCCCAGTTCGCGTTCTTCATGCCGCGCGGCGACGACCGCAACAATCCGCTCGGCATGGTCGGCACGCTGCTGGTGATGATCCTGGCGCCGCTCGCGGCGATGCTGGTCCAGATGGCGATCTCGCGCACCCGCGAGTTCGCGGCCGACCGGCTGGGCGCCGAGATCGTCGGCCAGCCGCTGTGGCTGGCGCAGGCCTTGGCCAAGATCGAGCAGCTGGCCGGCGGCGTGGTCAATGGCCCGGCGGAACGCAACCCCGCCTCCGCTCATTTGTTCATCATCAACCCGCTGCACATGGGCGGCGTCGATGGCCTGTTCCGCACCCACCCGCCGACCGCCGAGCGGATCCGCCGGCTGCAGGCGCTGGCGGCCGGCGCCGGGCCCGGCCGGGCCCGCGGCCCCTGGGGCTAAGCGCTTGACCGGCCAGCGCTTTGCCGGCGGCGGAACGGCTCTGCCATGGGCTCGGCCCGGGCCGCCGAGAGGCTTGCCATGGCGCCGGGGCTGGCGTAGGACGGCTGGCTACTTTGGGTTTCGCGGTGCGCCAGTTTGGCAGAGGCGTTTCGGGAGCCGCGGAATTGACAAGGAAAGGTCATCGACCCTATTTTGTGCAATGCAACAAAAAATGAGCACGCCCTCAATGCCGGCGCGGATCAGGCCAGTGATCGCGCAGCTGCCGGGGCCGGGATCGTGAAGGGAACCCAGGAGCGATGAAAGTCCTCGTTCCGGTCAAACGGGTCGTCGACTACAACGTCAAGATCCGCGTCAAGGCGGACGGCTCGGGCGTCGATATCGCCAACGTCAAGATGTCGATGAATCCGTTCGACGAGATCGCCAATGAAGAGGCGATCCGCCTGAAGGAGGCCGGCACCGCGAGCGAGGTGGTGGCGGTCTCGCTGGGCGAGGCGAAGTGCCAGGAGACCCTGCGCACCGCGCTCGCCATGGGCGCCGATCGCGCGATCCACGTCCAGACCGACGCCGAGCTGCAGCCGCTCGCGGTCGCGAAATTGCTGCGCGCCATCGTCGAGCGCGAGCAGCCCGGCCTGGTGATCCTGGGCAAGCAGGCGATCGACGACGACAGCAACCAGACCGGCCAGATGCTGGCGGCGCTGCTCGGCTGGCCGCAAGGCACCTTCGCCTCCAAGCTCGCCTTCGCCGACGGCAAGCTGACCGTGACCCGCGAGGTCGACAGCGGCCTCGAGCAGGTGGCGCTCAAGCTGCCGGCGATCGTGACCGCCGATCTGCGCCTGAACGAGCCGCGCTACGCGTCTCTGCCCAACATCATGAAGGCCAAGAAGAAGCCGATCGACGTGCTGACCCCGGACGAGCTGGGCGTCGACGTCACGCCCCGGCTCAAGCTCCTCAAGGTCGAGGAGCCGAGCAAGCGCCAGGCCGGCGTCAAGGTCGGCAGCGTCGGCGAGCTGGTCGACAAGCTGCGCAGCGAAGCGAAGGTGATCTGATGGCGGTCCTGGTCCTAGCCGAGCACGACAATGCGAGCCTGGCGCAGGCGACCCTGCATGCCGTGGCGGCCGCCCAGGCGCTGGGCGGCGAGATCGATCTCCTGGTCGCCGGCCAAGGCTGCGGCGCGCTCGCCGAGGCGGCCGCCAAGATCCCCGGCCTGCGCCGCGTGCGCCTGGCCGAGCACGACGCCTACAAGGAGCCGGTCGCCGAGGATCTGGCGCTGCTGGTCCAGGCCGCGGCCGCGGGCTACGACGCGGTGCTGGCCGCCGCCACCAGCTTCGGCAAGAACCTGCTGCCGCGGGTCGCCGCCCTGCTCGACGTCGCTCAGCTGTCCGACATCGTCGAGGTGGTCGATCCGAGCACCTTCAAGCGCTACATCTACGCCGGCAACGCGCTCGCGACCGTGCAGTCGAACGATCCTGTCAAGGTCATCACGGTGCGCCTCACCGCGTTCGATCCGGTCCCGGCCGAGGGCGGCAATGCCAGCATCGAGCCGCTGGCGCCGGCAGCGCCGGCCGGGGTGGCGAGCTTCGTCGGGCGCGCGGTCAGCGGCGGCGAGCGGCCCGAGCTGACCTCGGCCCGGATCGTGGTCTCGGGCGGCCGCGGCATGGGCAGCGGCGACAACTTCAAGATCATCGACGCGCTGGCGGACGTGCTGGGTGCCGCGGTCGGCGCCTCGCGCGCCGCGGTCGATGCCGGCTACGTGCCGAACGACTACCAGGTCGGCCAGACCGGCAAGATCGTGGCGCCGGAGCTCTATATCGCGGTCGGCATCTCGGGCGCCATCCAGCACCTGGCCGGCATGAAGGACAGCAAGGTGATCGTGGCGATCAACAAGGACGAGGAGGCGCCGATCTTCCAGGTCGCCGACTACGGCCTGGTCGGCGATCTGTTCAAGGTCGTGCCCGAGCTCACGGCTGCGCTGAAGCAGTCGGCCTGAGGCTCCGGAGAGTGGAAAGCTTGCCATGATGGACACCGACGAGCTGCCGCCGATTCCGGAGATCCGCAAGATCGCGGTGATCGGGGCGGGCCAGATGGGCACCGGCATCACCCAGGTGGCGACGCTGGCGGGCTACGAGGTCCGGCTGATCGACGTCAATGGCGAGCAGCTGGACAAGGCCAAGGCGCGCATCGCCAGCCATGCGGAGCGGCAGCAGCGCAAGGGCGTGATCACCGAGGACGAGCGCCAGCGCGCGCTTAGCCGGGTCGCGACCAGCACCAGCTATGCCGAGGTCGCCGATTGCCAGCTGGCGATCGAGGCCGCGACCGAGAACGAGACGGTCAAGCGCGAGATCCTGCGCGAGCTGGTCCAGCATCTGCCCAAGGCGGCGCTGATCGCCTCCAACACCTCCTCGATCTCGATCACCCGCCTGGCCGCCAGCACCGACCGGCCCGAGCGCTTCATCGGCATGCACTTCATGAATCCGGTGCCGGCGATGAAGCTGGTCGAGCTGATCCGCGGCATCGCGACCGACGAGCCGACCTTCCTCGCCAGCAAGGCGATCGTCGAGCGGCTGGGCAAGACCGCCGTCACCGCCGAGGACTTCCCGGCCTTCATCGTCAACCGCATCCTGCTGCCGATGATCAACGAGGCGATCTACACGCTCTACGAAGGCGTCGGCAACGTCGAGTCGATCGACACCGCCATGAAGCTCGGCGCCAACCATCCCATGGGCCCCCTCGAGCTCGCCGACTTCATCGGCCTCGACACCTGCCTGTCGGTCATGCAGGTGCTCTATGAGGGCCTGGCCGACAGCAAATACCGGCCCTGCCCGCTCCTCGTGAAATACGTCGAGGCCGGCTGGCTCGGCCTGAAGGCGCGGCGCGGCTTCTACGACTACCGCGGCGAGAAGCCCGTCCCCACCCGCTGACCGCCCGGCGCGGCTGACCGAAGCCGCCGCCCACCTTGTCCGCTCGCCCGGCCGAGCCCATGCCGCCAATACTACGCTATGGTAATTGGGTTTTGGCCAGGCTGGCCGCGGCCGGGCTGGCCTGCTGCGCCGTTGCACGATCGAGCCAGCTGCCGGTGGCGGCAGCGGCTCGCCGCGATCGGGACCAGGGACTGGCGGTCAGCGCATGAGTCGCCGAGCGACCTCCTCAGGGATCGACCGATCGCCCCAGCCGCGCCGCGTGTTCGTGCTGGGTGCCACCGGCACCATCGGGCAGGCGGCGGTGCGGGCGCTGGTCGGGCGGGGGCATGAGGTGGTGTGCTGCCTGCGGCCGCGGGCCGGGGTCGGCGGCGCGCTCTCGGCGGCGGCGAGCGCCCGTCTGCTCGAGGGGGCGGCCGTCAGGCTGGGCGATGTGACCGACCCGGCCTCGCTGGCGCGGGACGGCTTTCGGGGCGAGCGGTTCGATGCCCTGGTCTCCTGCCTCGCCTCGCGCACCGGTGCGCCCAAGGACGCCTGGGCGATCGATCACCGGGCCCATCTGGGTGCCCTGGCAGCCGCAAAGGCGGCGGGCGTCACGCAGATGGTGCTGCTCTCGGCGATCTGCGTGCAAAAGCCGCTCCTGGCCTTCCAGCAGGCGAAGCTCGCCTTCGAGCAGGCGCTGATCGGCTCCGGTCTGACCTACTCGATCGTCCGGCCGACTGCGTTCTTCAAGTCGCTCGCCGGCCAGATCGAGCGGGTCAGGCAGGGCAAGCCGTTCCTGCTGTTCGGCGACGGCCGCATGACCGCCTGCAAGCCGATCAGCGCCGATGATCTGGGGCGGTATCTGGCCGAGTGCCTGGATGACCCCGGCCGGCACGACCGGATCCTGCCGATCGGCGGCCCGGGCGCGGCGATCACGCCGAGGGAGCAGGGCCTGGAGCTGTTCCGCCTGCTCGGCCGGGCGCCGCGCTTCAAGCAGGTGCCGGTCGCGCTCTTGGACGCGATCGTGGGCACGCTGGGCGCGCTGGGGCGCGTGCTGCCGCCGGCGGCGGCGAAGGCGGAGCTGGCCCGGATCGGGCGCTATTACGCGACCGAGTCGATGCTGGTGCTCGACCCGGCCACCGGCCGCTACGACGCGGCGCTGACGCCGTCCTATGGCAGCGAGACGCTGTTCGACTTCTATGCGCGGGTGATCCAGGGCGAGGTCGCGGTCGAGCGCGGCGACCATGCGGTGTTCTGAGCGGCGTGCCGGATTGCTCAGGCGGGTGCGTCCGCCCCCGGCGGCTCGGGCCGGATGATCTGGCGGTGGCAGAAGAAGAACAGGGCCAGCGCCAGCGCCGCCACAGCAGCGCCGACATAGTGCGACAGGCCGTAGCCGCCTAGCGTGACCAGCCAGCCGGCCACCCCGTTGCTCAAGGCGGCGCCGATGCCCTGCATGGTCATGATGGCGGCAAAGCCGACATTGAAGCGGCCGGTGCCGGCGAGCAGACGCTCGGCCGCGACCGGCGTCAGGATGCCGAGCAGGCCGGCGCCGACCCCGTCCAGCGCCTGCACGGGGTAGATCACCCAGAAGTCCGCGACGCTGCCGGCGAGCGCGCCACGAATCGGCAGGGCCAGGAGGGCGGCCGCGAAGACGGTGGTCAGCCCGAAGCGCCGGATCAGGCTAGGTGCCATCGCCGCCATGGCGATCATGGCGGCCTGGGAGACGCCAGTCGTGAGCGCCGTCGTGCGAAACGGCGTGCCGAGCTCGATCGAGAACTGCTGCGCGATCAGCCGGCTCATCGGCGCATTGCCCCAATGGAAGATCAAGAGGACGAGCGCCAGCAGGATCAGCCCGCGGGTCTCGAGCAGCACCTTGAAGCCCGACGGGCCGGGCGCGCCCTGGTCATGCGCGAGGCCACGGGCAACCTTGTGGTTGATGCGGCCGGGGTCGATCAGGGCGATCGCGAGCAGCGTGCCGACCGCGCTGGCCACCATCAGCCCGATGACGCCCTGCCGGCCGAACCAGGACACGATCGCGAAGATCGCGATCAACGAGGCGACGTTGCCAGCGTGGTTCCAGAACTCGTTGCGCGCGATCTGCCGCGGGAACAGCCGCTCGCCGACCAGGCCCAGGGTCAGGCCGGCCAGGGCCGGGCCGATCACCGCGCCGACCACCGCCGTGCCGATCTGGCCGGTCCAGACGATGGCGCTGTTCGGCATGAGCAGGATCACCAGGGCGGCGACCGTCACCAGCACGACGGGCGCGGCCACCAGAGCCCGCTTCCAGGTCGAGCTGTCGACCAGGGCGCCGCAGACCGGGGTGACCGCCAGGCCAACCAGCCCGCCGATCGTGGCCATCCAGCCGAGGGTCAGGGTCGACCAGCCGTTGGTGGCCAAAAATGCGTCCAGGAAGGGGCCCAGGCCGTCGCGGGCGTCCGCCAGAAAGAAATTGAGGATGGCCAGCGCGAACAGCGAGCGATCGGAGGTAAGGCGCGGGGCGGCCGCAGCGGTGACAAGGGTGGCCATGGGCAGCGCATCCAGAAAACCAGCGATATCGAACAGGATGCTGGCTCTAATGCACCAGCGCTGATTCCGTTGCGCGGCGAGCAGGCGGTGTTGGCAGCGGCGGCTACAGGCTGGCGGCGGCCTGGCAGAGGGCCTGGAGCTTTTGCTTGGCCAGCTCAGGTCCGAGCAGGCCCAGGCCGCAATCGGGGGCGGCGAGCAGGCGGTGCGGGTCGATGTGCTCGAGCGCCGCCTGCAGGCGGACCCGGATCGCTTCCGGCTCCTCGACCCGGCTGCGCGCGATCGCCAGCACGCCCAGGATCACCTTGGTCCGGCTGAAGCGCTCGAGCAGGGCCAAGTCGTTTTGGCACTCGGCGTCCTCGATCGCGACCGTGTCGAGCGCCACGTCCTGGAGCGGGCCGGCCAGCTCCCAATAGGCCGCCTTGGGCGCGCGCGGATAGTCGTCCTCGGGATCGAGCCGGTCGGGGTAGCCGCAGCAGATATGCAAGCCGCGCTCGGTGCTGGGCGGCACCTTGTAGAAGCAGCGCTCCAGCATCTCTAGGCCGAACGCCAGGACGTCCGGCACCCGGCGGGCGAAGGCCGGCTCGTCGATCTGGATGACCGGGCAGCCGGCCTCCGCCAGGCGCCGGATCTCCACATTGAGGGCGTCCGCCAGCGCCCGGCCGCGGGCCGCTTCGTCGCCATGGTAGAAGTCGTCGACCAGGCGGGCGCCGATGGTCATCGGGCCGGGCAGGGTCATCTTGACCGGCTTCCTGGTGGCGCCCTGCGCGACCCGCCAGTCGCGCACCAGAAACGGCGTGGCGCCGGCGGCGATCGGACCGCGGATCCTCGGCAGGCGCAGGGTCCGGCCATCAGGCAGGGCCTGCTCGCCCAGCTCCTCGAAGTCGATCCCGGCGAGGTGCCGGCAATGGTAGTGGATGAAGTTCTCGCGCCGCAGCTCGCCATCGGTCGGAATGTCGATGCCCTGCGCCACCTGGGCCTGGACCACCTGGACGGTGGCCCGATCGAGCAGCGCCTGCAGCCGCTCCGCGCCGATCCTGGCGACCGTTTCGGCATAGCCCGCCGTGGGCTCGGCGGTGTCGGTGCCGTCCGTCATCTGGAACCAGTCCCGGATCGGCACGGTTTCAGGCTTGGGATAGGCGCCGATGGTGGTGGTCAGCATGGCGGCTCCGGCCGGCACGGGCGGGAAGAATCGCAGCGCCTGCGAGCTGCGTCACAGACGCGATGGCGCGGCCCGGCCACGGTCATAGCAGGCGTCGTGGCACAGTGCTTGCAGAACTTCGATCGTTCGCCAATTGCGATAGGAGACTTCATGAATAGCCTCATCCTGATCTGCGCTTTGGGGCTCAGCCACGCCGAATGCTCGGTCGACACGGCCGAGCAGGTGGTGCAAGGCCCCGAGACCGAGAGCCTGGCCAGCTGCGGCATGGTCTCCCAGGCCTATCTGGCGGAGACCGCCATGGCCGACTATCTGGACGGCCAGCATTATCTCAAGATCACCTGCAGCCCGGGCGACGAGCGCCGGGCCGAGCGCCAGCGCGCCCGCTGGCTCGCCCTCAACCAGGCTGCTCAGGACTGAGCCCGGCTCAGGCCGGCAGGCCGCCCCGCTCGGCGAGCAGCGCCTCGAACTCGCGATCGGTCTTCGGGCCGTAGGTCTGGAAGCTGGGCTGCGGCGCGGCGAGGTAGGCCTGGCGCCGGCGCGCGATCGGATCGGCCGCCGCCTTCTTGCGCCGGGCCGGCGGGTCGATGCCATAGACCCGCGCCCCGTTCAAGCCGAAGATCTTCTGCTTCAAGGCCGGAGTCAGCACCGGGTAGCCATGCTGCTCGAGCAGCGGCTCGGCGATCTGAAACGCCCGGAACGCCTGGATCTGGTCCTGCGGCGAGCCGTACCAGATCGAATCGGTGCCCCAGAGCACATTGTCCTGGCCGACATGGGTCAAGAGCTTGCCGAGCAGATGGGCGGCGGTGGTCGGATCGCGCATGACATAGCGCCAGGTGCTGCCGAGCTCGGCGTGGACATTCTGGTTGGGCCCGATGCCGTGGTCCTGGAGCGAGCGGATCAGGACGTCGATGCCGTGCTCGGCCCGGTCCGGGTCGTAGGCGCGCTCCGCCCGGCCGGCCTCGAAGCCGGAATGGTAGACGATGAAGTCGATCTCGGGGTAGCGCCGTGCGATCCGGCCGATATCGGCGCAGCGGCCGAACTCCGGCGCATAGCCGCCGAACAGCAGGCCCTTGTGGATGCAGATCCGGCGGATGCCCAGCGCCTTGGCCTGCTCGATGAAGGGAATGCCGGTCGCCGGGTCGTCGAGGGCGAAGCCGGTGCCGGCCGGACCCCATTGGGTGTAGCATTTCCAGGCGGCGATCGGGTAGCGGGCCGCGGCCTCGGCCATCAGCGCCAGCGGATCGATCCGCGGCGCCCCGTTCGGGATCACCATGGCATGGAGGAGCAGCCGCTCGGCGCCGTCGAGCTGCTCGACCAGGCGCCTGGTCCGCTCGGCCTCCTCGAGGGTCAAGGGATTGTCCTCCGGCAAGGCCGGCACGAAGCTCAAGACCGCCATCTCGGTGTCGCTGTCGAGAAAGACCTCCTGGATGAATTTCTCGGCGGCGAAGCAATCGACCGGGTCGGCTTCGCCGCAGGCCGCTTGCGGGAAGCGCTCCAGGATCTCGGCCCAGGCTGCCCCCGCCTCGGTCCGCCAGGCGCCGGCGACATCGACCATGTGGGTCTGGACGTCGAAGATGAACTCGTCGCCGGCCAGCTCGGCGGCGGCCGCGGGCTCGAACGCCGCGGCCGTCGGCAGGACGAAGCGGCCGCCGTCATTGCCGCTCGCGGCATAGGCCTGGTCGAGCGTCAGCAGGGTCGTGGCGGCACCGCACAAGGATTGCAGGAAGCTACGCCGATCGAGGCCGAGCCGGTCGGCGTTCCGGCCGAGCTGCTCGGCGGCGAGGGCATTGGCCGCGCGCGCCGTCCGGCTCAAGGGGATCGGCCGGAATTCGCCATTCGAGGTCGCGTCGATCTTGATCGGCAAGCGCTCGGCCGCGGCCATGGCATTTCCCCCCAGACGCTTGACGCTCGGCCGCCACGGCGCCGACGGCCGCGCGAGCTTAGCGGCGCAGGCCAGAGCCGTCGACCGGGGATCGGCGCCGGCCGGTCGGTTGATCGCCCAAAAAACAGGCAGCGTTAACCAAACGGCAAGGTCTGCCAGCCAGGATGCTCGCTTCTCGGACGGCCATGGAGCGGGCGATGCTGGCGACGCCAGGCTTGAAGCGACTGACCATGCTGCTGGCAGGCCTTTGGCTTGCCTGGCCGGGCGCGCTCGCGGCGCCCGTGGCGGCCGAGGATCTGGCCGTCCTGAAGCAGTCTTATCGCCGGCCGACGACGATCCCGTTCCCGGCCAGCAACCCCTACAGCCTGGCGAAGGCGACACTCGGCAAGATGCTGTATTTCGATCCGCGCCTGAGCGCCGGCCAGCATCTGAACTGCGCCAGCTGCCACAATCCCTCCTTCGGCTGGGAGGTGCCGGTCGCCCGCGCCATCGGCGCCGAGAACACGCCGCTCGGCCGGCACGCGCCCTCGGTCCTGAACCACGCCTGGAGCGAGCTGCTGTTCTGGGACGGCCGAGCGGCCACGCTCGAGGAGCAGGCCACGGGCCCGATCCAGGCAGCCGGCGAGATGAACATGCCGCTGCCCGAGCTGCTCGAGCGGCTGAGCAAGGTCGAGGGCTATCGCCGCCTGTTCGCGCGTGCTTTTCCGGGCCAGGGCCTGACCGGGGACACGCTGGCGCAGGCGATCGCGACCTACGAGCGCACCGTGGTCTCGACCTATGCCCCGTTCGATGCCTGGGTCGATGGCGACGAGCAGGCGATCTCCGAGCCCGCCAAGCGTGGCTTCCAGCTGTTCAACGGCAAGGGCCGCTGCGCGGCCTGCCATGCCGGCTGGAACTTCACCGACAACCAGTTCCACGACATCGGCTTGCCGGGCGACGACCCCGGCCGCTGGCAGATCGACGCCAGCGACGAGCGCAGCCGCCAGGCCTTCAAGACGCCGACCTTGCGCGATATCGGCCAGCGCGCGCCCTACATGCACGATGGCTCGCTCGCGACCCTGGAGGAGGTGCTCCAGCACTACGTCGCGGGCGGCATCCAGCGGCCGTCGCTGTCGCCGGAGATGCGCCAGGTCGCCTTGAATGACCATGAGCGCCAGGATCTGCTCGCCTTCCTCGGCACCTTGACCGGCGCGGTCGCGGTGGTGCCGCTGCCTGTCCTGCCGAACTGAGAGATTGCCATGTCGATTCGCTGGAAGCTGCTGCTCGGCTTTCTCATGGTCGCCCTGGTCGGCGCGGCCCAGGGGCTGTATCTCGCCGATCAGGAGGACCAGATGGCGGCGCTGGTCAAGCGGGCCTTCGATGGCCCGCTGGCAGCGGTCGCCAATGCCGGGACGGCGCTGGCGGAATTCCAGGTGGCGCAGCGGCAGCTGGCCGAGGCGCTGGCGATGACCCACCCGGTCGACAGCAGCACCGCGCTGACCCAGCTCGAGCGGGGCTATGCCGGCTTCGAGCGGCATGTCGCGCACGTCGCCGCCGCTGGTGGCGCCGCTAGCCAAGCCAAGGTCGACGCGATCCTGGCGACCGCCGGGCAGTGGCGCAGCGCCGCGGCGGAGCTGCTGACCGGCACAGGCGGCACCAGCATCATCGAGCCGCATGCGCTGCACCGGCTCGAGCAGGCGCTCACCGCCCAGCTCGGCGAGCTGGTCGAGGACGCCCTGGCCAGCGCGGCTGCGCTGCGCCAGGAGGGCGAGGCGATGGCTGCGGCGGCGCATAGCTGGAGCCGCTGGATGATCGCGGCGGCCCTGCTGCTGGCGCTGGCCGCGGGCCTCCTGATCGCGAGCTCGATCATGCGGCCACTGCAGCGGCTGCAGGGCCGGATGCTGAGCCTGGCCGAGGGCGAGCGCGCGGTCGCCGTGCCGGGCGCCGCACGGCGGGACGAGGTCGGCCAGATGGCCCGCGCGGTCGAGGTGTTCCGCCTGCAGGCGGCCGAGATTCACGGCCTGCAGGAGCAGCGCCAGGCGGCAAGCGAGGCCGCCACGGCCGAGACCGCGGCCAGGCGGCAGCGCGAGGAGCAGGTCCTGGGCGAGATCAGCCAGCTGATCGACGCGCTGGCCGGGGGCGATCTGGCACGCCGGCTGTCGGCCGATGGCATGGATGGCGTGTTCAGGACCATGGCCACGCAGCTGAATGGCCTGGCCGATCGGCTGGCCAAGGTGGTTGGCGAGGTCGGCAGCATGGTGGCGAGCCTGGCGGACGGCGATCTGACCCGGCGGA